>CAVQCU010000093.1:0-22371 GCA_963710995.1 uncultured delta proteobacterium | reverse complement strand
CGGCCAAGGAGCAGATACCAGGGCGAGAAGCGCGCAATCACGCTATCTGCCTGTAGGGCATACCCGCCTTCTCCGTTCAGGGTAATATTATCCAACGTCACCTGGGGCCTGTTCAGGATATCTATTTCGAAGTTTTTGATCACGACTTTTTTTTGAAGCTTGGCCTCGAGTGCCCGTTCCACCATGTTAAGAAGTGCCTCGGGCCGCAGATAGGCATGATAGATGGTCATACTTCCTATCATGACTATAAGGAGAACCATCACGGCGATAATAATTTTCTTTGTGCTTATTTTCATATAAGTATTTTCACTGATAGTACAATTGAAAGCGAAATGTTATAATACCCATGGAACCGTTTGTAGTCGAACGGTTCGTGTTAGTCTTTGACTTGATAAGAAATTGCTTTCTGGAGAAGGGAGTATAAGGAAGCGATGCTTGTCTGTCAATAAAATATTGATCACAATTGTTTCGACCGCTATGCCCGGCAGCAATCAGCGCCGGCCGAAGGGAAATAACACATTAATAAATCACGAGACGCGCGGCATGGATAGCAGCATGTCCCGCGGCATTTGAAGAGCAAACCGAAAGATAACCGTCCGGCTAGATGAAACTTGCGTTGGCGATATCCATGGAGGAAATATCCTTGCTCTTGATGGACTTCGCCGTTGCTTCCACTTCGGATAGTACATGCTTGATGAAGTATCTGGCAATTTTTTCATCCCCAAATTATTATTTATCTTTCTTAACTGTCTTCCCGATTCCGATGATCCAGTACTTCGTACTGCTCAGTCGTGCGCTAGAGGCAGACTTTATTCACCTGCTCGTAATCGGTAATCCCCCTGAAGACCTTCATTATGCCGTCCATCCTTAGTGTCCTCATTCCCTCCTCGATCGCCAGCGACCGCAGTTGCTCAACGCCGGTGTTCTTCTTGATCGCATCCTTGACCGTTTTTGTGCTTATAAGTAGTTCATGAAATGCGATCCGTCCTTTGTATCCGGTGCCACCGCACTTTTCACAGCCCTCCTTCTTCATAAAGGAGAGTTCGGGAAGGTAGTCTGTCATACTGTGCGCTGCAAACCATTCCTTACCATAACCGTGGACAAGCTCGTCAAATTCTTCGCGGTCCGGATGATAGGGTTTCTTGCAATTCTCACAGAGTTTGCGCGCCAGGCGCTGGGCTAGGATGCCAAGGAGAGCATCGGAAAAATTGTAAGGGTCCATCCCCATCTCTATAAGGCGGACAACTGTTTCCGGCGCGCTATTGGTATGAAGAGTGCTGAAAACCAGATGTCCGGTCAGGGATGCCTCTATTGCGATCTGGGCAGTCTCCGCGTCCCGCATCTCACCGATCATGATCACATCAGGGTCGGAGCGAAGAAAGGAGCGAAGCGCATCGGCGAAATTGAAGCCGATTTTAGTATGTACCTGTACCTGGCGCAGGCCGCGCTGGGTGATCTCTACCGGGTCTTCAGCCGTCCAGATCTTGCGGACCGGCGTATTGATGTGTCCGAGGGCCGAATGGAGGCTTGTGGTCTTGCCAGAGCCGGTCGGGCCGACACAAAGGACGATGCCGTAAGGTTTCGCGATGATTTCCCGGAATTTGGCCAGGTTTGAACTTGAAAAACCCATAGCATCTAAAGAAAGAGGCTTGGAAGCGGCCAGTATTCGGAGTACCGCGTCCTCCTGGTTGCCGACCGTGGGGGTAACCTCCAGGCGGTATTCGATCTTGCGGCCTTCATACCGGAGCATGATCTTCCCGCTCTGCGGTCTGCGCCGCTCGGCGATGTCCAAGTCGGATATAATTTTCAACCTCGAGAGGATAGCCGCTTTGTGTGTGGAATCTATCCGGTGAGCTACGTAACATTCCCCGTCCACCCGGTAACGAATTGTGAACGGCTCCTTCCCCGTTCCCGGTTCGAAGTGGATATCGGAAGCCCCTTTTTTATAGGCGTCAATGAGAACCTGATTGACAAAGGTAATCATTTTGGAATCCGGCTGTACAATCACCGATTCTTCCGACTGCTCATCCTCAGCAACCATAGCATCAACATTCCCCATCTCGCCGATCAGGGCATCAACTGGCGAGGTCTCCTGAATGTTGTAATATTTATCTATGGCTTCCGCAATTTGGGTCGCGGTGGCTACCACTAATTCAACGTGCCGGTTAGTTATAAAATGGATGTTGTCAATGATGGTCAGGTCAGTGGGAGAAGAGGTGGCGACCACAAAATTCCTGCTGCTTGATTCAATCGGGAATACCTGCAACTTATTAACCATATCTTTAGATATAATGCTGAGCGTCTCACGGCTGGGGGTTATCTGCTCCAGGTCAACTATGCGAAGCCGGAACTTTGTGGCCAATGCTTGGAGGAGCTGTTCTTCGCTGATGAAACCCAGTTCGATAAGCAAGGTGCCGATCTTCTTCCCTTTGCCCTCCTTTTGGTTTGCGAGCGCAAGTTCCACCTGTTCACGGGTTACGAGCCCTGCGGAAACGAGAATATCGCCTACCCGGGCATTACGAGGAATATTACCTTTGGTAATGCTGTCCTGCAGGGTATTTTCGATATTTTCTTGCTTCAAATTGGCAGTTTCCGCGATGATCTCGCCGACCCTCCGGCTGCGAAGTTTTTGCTGAATATTCAGCACCTCTCCGATTTTTGTTTCGCTGACTACACCTGCGTCTGAAAGTATCTTACCGACCTGTCGTTTCTGAGAGCGCATCTTAACACCGTTGGAAATGAAGAAGGCATAGCTCCATGATATTTCTTTCCCGGCAGGGATCGCATAAAAGCCCTCAGAACATTTTCCGGCGATCTCGGCATGGATAAGGTAATGTGTGTTGTCGATGGTCACCACTTCTTCCAGGTTACCATCAGATGTGGCTACGTTGGTGGGGCAGGAACCCTTAAGAAAGAGAATGCCGCTAAGTTCATCGAAATGAAAACTTAACTGCGCTCCAGCCTCAGACATGATGACTTTCAATTCGTTCTCTTCGCAGTGGAACGGGCGGGCGAGACTGACCTCAAGCTTCTGGCCGTTCTTGCAATGCAGTATGACATCTTTCTTCATCTGTCCATCTCCCTTCATGCTAGCTGTTGCGTGACGACTGATCGATTATTTATCCAATCTATTGAATTATTCAATTGACTTTGATAGCACACAAACTATCTTAGATCGATATGCCGCTTGACTTACGTGTGATTGTCTATAAAATTGTAAATTTTATGATGTGTGCAAACTTCATAGTATTTTTTTGATATTTTCCCAGTCACATCCAGCGCGTTCGGTTGTAATTTATGAATTACCGCTTCCCGAATGGCAATGCGTTGATAATTGCCGTTTGTTAGAGGAACTTTGCCTATATATAATTTTACGCTTTCATCATTTTCTGACGGAAATGTGAATATTTGCAGGTTGATTTCTTTGGCAAGCTTGTTAAATCCGTCTTCGTTGAGCTCAATTCCGTTGACATTGTAGCGATAAGTAAAGTCATCTAACGCGGTTTCAATAATTTCTTCTGATTCATTTTCAAAAACAAATAAATTAAACACGTCATTTTGACTTTTAAATATTTTGCGTAGTAACTTATCGCAACTGGACAGGCGGTCCGCCTGATTGATGGCCTGAGAAATCATTATTCGGGAATCGCCATCGAATAAAAAGGTCGGTGGGTCCTGGCAGTAGCAGATTCCAATTCCCAGTTCCAGCACGGGAAGATTATTTTCTTTGTTTTTTTCATTGTAGCTGTGAACAATTTGCAATATTCTAATCGCCAATCCACATGCTCGAGCCACGCTATAATTTCCCTGTATCTTGTCTTCATTTTCGAAGATTGATAAGATAATAGCATCTCCTTCAATAAACACTTTGGATGCTCCGTATTCGGAAAGAACCAATGAGATAGGATCAAAAAAATTCAGGCTGAAATATGATGCCGGATTCAAACCCTTGTTCCTCATCGTGTGGTTTATGGCCATGGAACCGCGTATATCCGCCTTGATTATGACGTGATTAATGATTGGTTTTTCTTCTTTGACTCTTTCATCCGGGAGCAGAAACTCAAAGAGAGAGTGGTTTTCTCGCGATAATAAAATAATTTTTTCTTCTGTTACTAGGTTGATTGAGTCAATTGCATTCTTGAGAATACGAAAATTATAGAAGTCCCGATGATAACGGGAAAATTGTTTTAGAAACATCAGTAGATACTGTTTCTTTTCTTTAGTGGAACAGCCGTTGATCCGTTTGACAGTTTGGTGAAGGGGTGCAAGAGTGAAGTCCTCACTGTAAAAATATTTCAGACGTTTCCGTTTACGGAGGATAGATATTCTTGACCAGAAATCAACCAGGAATTCCCTTACTTGCCTTGGCGCCATAGGCGGACAGTATTTGCCATATACTGATTTCATTTCAAAAGCCGCGACAATTTGTCTAAGCAAACGGGATTTTTTAAATTTACGGTAAAAAATATTGAGCAACTTCTGCTGAGTTTGTATTTGTTCTTTGAGTTTTTGAAGAATATCTTCTGATGCTTTTTCTTTTTTGGCTTTTTTGTAGAGTTCCCGTGAATCGAAATAGTTGAACATCCGGTCAATATTACCTAACTCCATTATCCATGAATCAAATATATTCTCTTCAGTATCAAAAAAATATTCATCTTTTTGAACTCTGCTTTCATTCACATCCATAGAATTATTGTCGTTGGTATTTTCCTGCCCCAAATCAGTTTTGCTAAGCAGTTCATGGATGATCAATTTAATGTTATTGTAGTTGTCCGGATCTTCCGATCTCTGTCCTAAAAGTACATACTCTTCGATTAGAAAAAAATCGTCGGTAGGATTATTTGTATGGAGTATGGGGTTAATAAAATAATTGTCCGGTAAAATTTCTCCGGAAAGGAAATGCGTTTCTCTCATGTTCCGTAGTTTTTTTGCATTAATATTGGCCAGCAGATGAAGCAGCTCTTCTCCCACAAGGCGAATGATTTGATTATGATGGAGTTTAATATCATCCAGCTTATTTTTAATTATGAAAACTTCATTTTGATCATATCTTGGAGATAATTGATATGTTCTGACGAGAGGTTCAAAATGCGCCACTAAATATTTATATTGATTATTAATTTCTTCTAAAAACAATTTTGCCAGAGCTGTTTGTCCCAGGAAATCTATTTGAACTTCGGCTGCGGATTTAGCTTTGTTTATGCTGTCCAGCAAAACATCAGCGCAAACGCGTCTCAAAGAGTCCTTTTCAATTTCACAGAATTCTCTTTTATACTCCTCAAAGAAATCTTCCGATTGACTATGTTTGATCATCAAAAGAGACGCTGTCCGTTTTAGCGCGTTGTAAACTTGAGGGCTAATGTGGACATCAATGTGAATGTTGTCCACACCGAAAACAAGTCTGTCTAAAGAATAAGCGACTTGATAGCGTTTAAGGTTGAGATTTTTGAGGCTTGGCGGTTTTATAAATAATTCAATAATGTCATCCACACCGAAAACAAGTCTGTCCAAAGAATAATCGACCTGATGACGTTTAAGGTAGAGATTCTTTAGGTTTGGCCGTTTTGTAAATAATTTAAAAATTCTAGGCATGGCATTCTTTTCGATGGCTGAGTTGATCTTTTTTTATAGGTAAGGTAAAAGATTTGCCCCCCCATTGCCTCCTTATGATGCTATATAGAATGCAGAAAAAAATCCGAGGGATTGATACGAATTTTTGCCAACGGAATTCCCCGGACAATATTTAAACGACCAGAACCCTCCGTGTTTATCTGGTCAGCCAGATAAACCATCTCCCCGCGTTGCCAACCGCCTTTTTCGTCATTCACAAGACGTAAAACCAGCGGTAGGGTCCGTTCTGTTTCGTCGGGATAATCCATCACCAAACCGATGTTCCCGTCGCTCATTTCTACAACGGAGCCGATGGGATAAATTCCCATCATATGAATAAAGCGCTTCAACAGAATCGTGTCAAAACTTTTTCCTGCGCTTCCCCACATCATTCTTAGCGCTTCATCAGGCTGGAAAGACCTTGGCCGATAACCCCTCTCGGCAGTCAGCGCTTCATAGACGTCGGCGATACGAAGAATCTTTCCCATAAGACTCAGATGGCCCATAAACAGAGTTCGGGGGTAACCGGTCATATCCGGATTCAGATGGTGTTCAAACGGACCGAGGATAATTCTCGATCTCAAAGAAGGGGTGGCATTCAACATGAGAATTTTTCTGACACCCATGACGGGGTGCGCCTTCAACAGATCCCATTCTCCGTCGGTCAACACCCCGTGCTTGAAGAGAATCTTCTTGGGCACGTCTACCTTTCCCAGATCGTGAAAAAGACCGCAAATGGTCAAATGCTCAAGTGAAATATCCGATAATTCGATATGTCTTCCCAGGCAGGTAGCCAACAGAGCGACATTGACGGAATGGGAGTATGTATAATCGTCATAAGCCTTGAGGGTTGTCAACCCGATCATCAGGGCCGCATCCTCCTTGATTATGTCCACGATGTTCTGGGCCAGACGTCTGCTCTTGCGCACTCCCACCATACCCTGGGACACTTTATTCGCCACTTCTTTCACCGCTTCGATCGCAAGAAAATAATTTTTTCGCGCCTTTTCATACCGTTTATCTTCCAGACTTTCGCCGTCAACTGTTGCATCTTCATCCTGCCGCGGGAAGATCTGTACCCACGAAAAATCCTGTTCCTGTAGCTTTTGTTCCAGCCACTGATGGGGGTTCTCATGCCTTATTGCATCATTGAACAGACGTGTAAACGTCATGATGTTTTCGGGCAAAGCATTGTGTGACGACTCTAAAAAATTCACGCTCCCGATGCCTCGCTTAGAAAAAAACTCCACCATGTTGTAAACGACAACCGTCGCATCCCTACGGTATCGAAGTTTTTCTCCTCCGAGATGAAAGCGGCTCCGATAAAGAAAGAGGCTGATGTCTCTGCTGATAGTTAGTTCATTGAGCATGTTCTGAAATGAGCTAACACTTGTCCGGACAAGCTGATTGTTATCCTGGTATATGCGCACGGTGCTTATCATGTGATACAGGGCTCTCAGAAAATCATGCCCCAATCGTTCCGGAATCGATTGTCGCTCCGACATGATTATCCTCCTCTATTTTTTTGGAAAGATTTTCTCCCCGCTTCGCGCGCGATCCTGCGCAGGCCGGGATGAAAGCTTCGGCCCGCCGCCTCGATCACTTGCCGGGCTTCCGGTATTTTCAAAGCGACCAGTGCAAGCGCGGCGCCTTCACGATACGCCGACTTCCTCAAACCGGCCATCCACTTCCTATGCAGCAGTGTTTTACGAAGGAAGGGAACAGACCGCGACGATCCGCATTTCCCCAGCGTTCTGAAACATTCCATAATGTGCTCGATCTGTGCGGCGCTGAATTTTCGGTTTTGAAGATATTGCATCATACGGTCTTCCGCGATCTCGTTTCGGGATTGGCCCATTTGCGTCAGGATCACATGGCGCACCGAGGCGTCCGGGTCGTCGATGAACTCGAATATTGCCGACTTCTGATTGCCGCGCGTATTCGCAATCGCCCTGATCGCCATCCGCCTAACGGATGCCGACGAATGCCGGGCCAGTTTCATCAGATATTTAAAAGACGTATCTCCTTCTAGTCTGGACAGTACAGGAACAAGCATATCGGCTATTCTTTCGTCCGAATCATTGATCAGCGATTCCAGACAGCTCACGTCCTGACAGACAAGGGAAATAATGGTATCCTCTACTATTTTCTCAAGCTGTGACGGCTGTCCTAAGAGCAGGAGATGCACCAAGGTATCGACGGCCCCCGGATTCAAATGCTGAAAAATCCGTTTGAGCGTTTCTATCTGCTGCACATTTAAGTTACTCCAAATCTCCTCCAGTGGTTTCAAACATTTGGAATCGGAGGAGATGTCCTTATAGAAGGACTCGATCAACGGGCCTGCCCAAGACGAGCTTAGCCGTCCGCTGTCCAGAATCTTGCGCACTCCATCGATAATGATAAGGGCAGCTTCAAAGTCATGGCGACCCAAAGAACCTTCAAATTCTTCCGACATGACTTCCAGGACAATATTAAAGTCTTTTTCTCCCTGCTCCTCCAAAAGCATGTCCAGCAACATATTCAGATGTTCTGTGGCGGACGCCGTTTCCTCACGAGACACCATTTCCTGCAGCTCGGTTTGTTCCCGGGGTGTCAGCACAAAAGAGGCCGGATCAATGATGGGGCCGCCCAGCGACACCGGATCAATGGCGGGGCCTTCCAGTGACTCCGGTTTGTCTTCGGTTCCGATTTCGGTTTCCGCCGCGGAGTGCACTGAGTCCGATTTTGAAAGGCTGTCAATCTGATCCAGCTCTAGTGCTGAAATAAAATCGTCGGCTTTATATAGCACATGGTCAAAATGGGCTTCCCAGAAGTTAGTTACGATGTCTCCTTCCGGCTCCGTCGTCAATATCGAATACTTGTGGATAATGAATAATACTTCCCGGATTTCTTCCAGGTCTATTCCTTCAGTGAATTCCAGCCATCGTATGCCGTCCCGGAAAAGTGTGAAAGGCAGCGTTCCTTCTTCGGATGGTCCCGTATGAACCTCTATGCCCTGACAAATCACGCGATCTCTTTCGATTTCAATTCTCATATCGCCGTATTGACGAATGTAGGCTTCCAGCTTCGCGTGAAACTGCCTGATGGAATTCATACTGATGCTGTGGCCTTCGGGATACAAAGACACATTTTTACCCGTCAGCGATAGATAGGTGAACAATTTTCTGGTGTCATCCGATTGCTGAATCGAAAGATCTTTCCCCGCTTCCATTAAAATACCGCCCCGGACTTTCATCACCACACCACTTTTTTAAAATAGCTTATTCTTCTATTCTATATCGACATGCAATCGTAACAACTTTTGCAAAATAACCGGTTAGGGACAAATCCGTTAAGGCATGCCAATACGCCAGTATCCTGCCTTTCGTCATTCCAATCACTTCGCATAGCGTTAGCTTTCCGTAAGAGAAATGATATTCGAATTTCCAACAATCCACAGCGCGAAATTCGATTGATAAGAACTTCTTTTTTGTGAGAGTAAAAGTATATAAAGTCTGGTCTTGTATGTCAAGAAAATCTTGACCACAAAATGTAGTGCTCGGCATAGATGACCGAGCCCGGGGGGCATCGCGACATTCGTTCCTCATCCCATACCTTGATACTCAAGGCACAAGCGGGCAGAAGTGTGTATTGAAGTCAACTTAAAAAAAGCGCCAATGAAAGCGATTCGGTATTAATCCCGCGACTTGGAATTCCTGGGCACCAGCCGGGGAGGAATGCGGTGTAACTCGCGGGAGGTCGCGTTATCCTCTGTTTCGCTGGATCAATTCAGCTTACAGACATTACTGCACTGCGTTTGTAATGTCTAAGTTTCATTGATTCGACTAACGCTTCCTATAGTCAGCGAGTCTCATTATTACAGGGAGCCCCCTCCGGCTCCTGCCGGAGGGGGCTCCAATTTCAATCTTGTTTTACCTTCGAATATCTGGTAATTTACAATGCAGGATTATACGAATGAAAGAAATTCTTACGGTTTCACAACTCAATAATAATATTAAACTCCTCTTTGAGGAAACATTTGATTTTATTTGGGTGGAAGGCGAGGTCTCCAATCTGCGGCGGCCGCAATCCGGGCATGTTTACTTCACGCTCAAGGATGATAAAAGTCAGATTAAAGCGGTCTTTTTCCGCCAATTTGGCGGGTACAAACAGCGAACTAATTTTGAACTGGAAGAAGGTTTAAGTGTTTTGTGCCGGGCGCGTCTGAATGTTTATTTGCCTCGCGGGGAATATCAGCTTGTTATTGAATCAGTGGAACCTCTTGGTGTCGGCGCTTTGCAGAAAGCGTTTGAGCAGCTGAAAGCCAAACTTTTGGCGGAGGGATTATTTGATGAACGCTATAAAAAAAGCATTCCCTTTTTGCCTAAAAAAATCGGCGTAGTGACTTCGCCCACCGGTGCAGTAATCAAAGATATTTTAAATATAACCAAACGGCGTTTCCCGGCGGCGGATATATTAATTGCTCCAGTGCGGGTGCAGGGCGACGAAGCTGCCGCCGAAATAATTCAAGCTCTGCGCAATTTGCAATTTTATGGCGCTGTTGATGTAATCGTTATTGCCCGCGGCGGCGGTTCTCTGGAAGATCTTGCTCCTTTCAATGATGAGGTCTTGGCGCGGGAGATTTTCCGTTCGTCGATACCTGTAGTGTCTGCGGTCGGCCATGAAACTGATTTTACCATTTGTGATTTTGTGGCTGACCTGCGCGCCCCGACGCCTTCCGCCGCAGCGGAATTGATTGTGCCGGAATGGATGGAATTAACAGAGAAGATTAATATTTTTAAACAGAGGCTGATAGCCGGTTATTGTCGCCACCTGAAAAGCAGGAGGGATAAGATTGCCGGGTTGCAGGAAAGACTCAAAGATCCGCGCCGGTTTCTGATTAATTTACAAATTCATCTGGATGATCTTAGAGAGAGGCTCGGAGCGGCTTTGCATCATGAAAAACAAAATCAGTATAATGACCTCCGGCAACTGGAGTTGCGCCTCCGACACCAAAGCCCGGCAAGGCAAATCAATGAAAAAAAGATTTTATTGAAAAATATTCAAAAAGATATATTCAATAATTTTTCATATTACATAGCAGTGCTCAAAGAAAAGCTTCAGAAGAACTCGGCTATTTTGGAATCTTTGAGTCCCTTGGGCGTTTTACAAAGGGGTTACAGTATTACACGCAGTATGGGCAGTGGTATGATTGTTCGGCAAGCGAATGCCTTGAATGTAGGGGAGGATGTTAATGTCCAATTGGCAAGGGGTAATTTTAACGCTAAAATAGAAAAAATATTTTAGTAAGTTATAATTTGCTTTCTGTTAGAAAGCAAATTCATTAACGCATTAGTAAGTTTGAATTTGTTTTATGCAATAAAACAAATTCATTAACGCACTTATCCCGCATGGGCGGGACTTATCCCGTTAATCGGGATCAGGGGTAATTATGGCAAAAGAAAAATTTGAAGATGCTTTGGAAAAACTCGAAGATATCGTGAGGAAAATGGAAGCCGGTGATATACCACTGGATGAGGCCCTAAAATCATTTGAAGAAGGGATAAAAATTATTCGCTTTTGTTCGGCCAAGTTAGAGGAAACCCAACGCCGTGTCGAGATGCTTTTAGGGAAAGAAGATTCCCTGCAAGTTAAGCATTTTCAGGGGGAAGACGGTGATTGAAAATGAGGTGTTCTTAAAAGCGTATCTGCAGGATAGGCAAAAGATTGTGGAAGAAGCGCTGGAACATTATCTTCCGGGGGAAGACAATATTCCAGCAGATATTTATAAAGCTATCCGCTACAGTGTTTTTAACGGAGGAAAGCGGATTCGGCCGATTTTTTGCCTGGCGGCGGCAGAGGCAATTGGCGGAGATCTGGGGCCGGCTATACCGGTTGCCTGTGCTTTGGAATTAATCCACTCTTACTCCCTTATTCATGACGATTTGCCCGCAATGGATAACGATGATTTCCGGCGCGGCAAACCTACCTGTCACAAAGTTTTCGGAGAGAATATAGCAATTCTTGCCGGTGACGCGCTGCTTACGGAGGCGTTTGTTCTTTTATCTCACGTGGAAAAAGTGAGACTATCTGCTGAAAGGCGTTTGGCGGTTATTCAGGAAATTGCTAAGGCTGCCGGAATTTGCGGCATGATTGGCGGCCAGGCTCTTGATGTACTTTCGGGAAAATCAGAACCCAATGAAAACATGCTCCGGGAAATTCACCGGCGTAAAACGGGCGTGTTGATTGTTGCCGCGATAAAATCGGGCGCTATTATTTTCAATGCCCGCAAAGATAAAATTCAAGCGCTGGCGGAATACGGAATAAATGTGGGTTTAGCATTTCAGATAGCGGATGACATCTTGAATGTGGAAGGAAACCGCGAGTTAATGGGCAAAGAAATCGGCAGTGATGCCGCCCATAACAAACTTACCTATCCATCTTTACTGGGTATGGAAAAGGCGAAAGAAAAATTGGCAAAGTATATAGACGCGGCAATTGCTAGTCTCTCCGGTTTTGATGAACGGGCGCGGCCACTGCTTGTTATTGCGCGCTATATTATGGAAAGAAAATCGTGAGCTATACCAATTCTAAATCAAAGGGAACCCCAGCGAATAACCTGAAGGTCACACGTGCCGGGCGCTATTTTTTCTACCTAGCCCCGCTGAAGCGGGACAGTTCAACTAACGAATTCCAGTTCACTGAGTAACTGTAATTCGAGTTTCACTGCCGCCTCAATATCATCTTTGATTTAGAACTGGTATTAATTATATTTTTGGAAAGGCATTGATTTTGGTAAAACAACAGGAAACGGTAAATTACAGTATTCTGAAAAATGTGGAATTCCCCTCGGACATCCGCAAACTCAATATCACTGAGCTCAATACTCTGGCTCAGGAAATCAGAGAATTGATTATTAACACAGTTGCGTCTTCCGGCGGCCACTTGGCTTCATCTCTGGGAACAGTGGAATTAACGCTGGCCCTCCATTATGTTTTTAATACGCCGCAGGATAAGATCATCTGGGATGTCGGCCATCAAACTTACGCGCATAAAATTATCACCGGACGCAAAGATAAATTTGCCACTTTGCGCCGGAAAAACGGTCTCAGCGGATTTCCCAGAAGAGAAGAAAGCCCTTATGACGTTTTTAATGTCGGGCACAGTGGGACTTCTATTTCTGCCGCATCGGGATTTACCGAAGCCGGGAGTTTAAAAGGCGATGGCAATAAAATAATAGCTGTTATCGGTGACGGTTCCATGACCACGGGAATGGCCTTTGAAGGTTTGAACTGGACTGGAGATCGTGAAAAAAACATGATTATAGTTTTAAATGACAATGAAATGTCCATTTCTCCGAACGTTGGCGCATTGTCTTCTTATTTAAACCGCCTGATGACCGGTCATGCGGTAACTAAACTGAGAGCCAATACAAAAAAATTACTAAAAAAGATTCCTGGTATTGGTAATTATATGGTCAGATTGTTTCAGAAGATAGAAGAATCATCGAAAACATTTATTGTTCCCGGAGCGCTTTTTGAAGAAATGGGTTTTACTTATGTTGGTCCGCTAGAAGGTCACCATTTATCTTACCTCATTAAAAATTTTGAAAACATCAAAGATCTGATCGGCCCCGTGCTCGTTCATGTGATCACGAAAAAAGGCAAGGGCTACAGGTTTGCGGAAGAAAACCCGCTTAGTTATCATGGCGTAGCGCCTTTTAATGTGGAAACAGGTCTTGCTCTTTCTCCACCATCCGATATTCCAACATATACGGGAATATTCGGCCAGACCATTGTTAGACTGGCGCGGGTTGATTCCCGTATTGTGGCTATCACCGCCGCGATGTGTGATGGCACCGGGCTTGATCAGTTTTCTCAGGAGTTTTCAGACCGCTTTTTTGATGTGGGTATTGCGGAACAGCACGCGGTAACCTTTGCCGCCGGCCTGGCGATCGAAGGTTTTATTCCTGTAGTTGCTATTTATTCGACTTTTCTGCAAAGGGCCTACGATCAGATCGTATATGATGTTTGTATGCAAAAGCTGCCCGTTGTTTTTGCCATAGACCGCGGCGGGATTGTCGGCGAAGATGGTGCCACCCATCAGGGGCTTCTGGATTATTCTTATTTGCGTTCGATTCCTAATATTATTGTAATGGCGCCCAAAGACGAAAATGAACTGCAACACATGCTCAAGACGGCTGTTGGTTGCGGCTGTCCTGTTTCGTTGCGTTATCCACGGGGCAAAGGAGTAGGAGCAAGCCTGGATGGTGAACTGAAAACTTTGGAAATAGGCAAAGGCGAGGTGCTGCGGGATGGTTCCGATTTGGCCATCGTCGCTATTGGCTCGGTGGTAACTCCGGCTCTCGCTGCGGCAGAGCGGCTCTCCAAAGAAGGATTTAATATTAAAGTCATTAATGCCCGTTTTGTTAAACCGCTCGATAATGAGATCATCTTGAATACGGCGGCAACGATTAAAAAAATCATTACAGTCGAAGAGAACGTGCTTCCGGGAGGTTTCAGTGGCGCAGTTTTGGAATTATTAGCCGAAAAGGGTATAACCGGCATTCAAGTGAAGCGATTAGGTATCCCGGATGAATTTGTCAACCATGCCACTCAGGCGCAGCAGCGCGATAAGTACGGCATTAATGAAGAAGGTATTATTCTAGCTATAAGAGAGATACTGGCGAAATAATCCGATATCTAATAATTTTTATTACATGAATATGGTCACTCAAAAATGTTGCAATATATCTTATACGGAAATATGCTGGAGCATCTTTGAAGGATATTGGCTCCCGCTTTGATATGAAAAGTTTCAGCAGTGTAAGCAGTGTTATTGTACGAATAAAACAGGTGATGGACAGGGACAAAGATCTGCGGCAAAGGATAACGGCAGTCGAAAAACTGCTAACATGAGTTAAGAGTAGACTTGACCCCTTGACCGCTTTGACTTCGCTTTCATCGGCTAACTTTGTTGGCCGCGTCGTCGGCTTCCTCAACGTATTAAGAATACGCCTGCGAAGCCTCCTCCTTGCCGCCGCGTTATCCTTTGAAAGCGAAATGGTATTAAATGAATATGGCCACTCAAAAAATTCGTTTGGACAAATTGCTTGTTGATCGCGGAATCGCGCCCACGCTGGAGCGAGCCCGCGCGCTGATTTTAGCTCGCGCGGTAAAAGTTAATGAAACCTATCTGGATAAAGCGGGCGCGCCTGTTGGAGTTGACTCAGAAATTCATATAAAGGGTGAAGACAATCCCTACGTGAGCCGCGGAGGACTGAAATTAAAAGAAGCCCTGAAAGAATTTAATTTGAATGTTGAGGGCATTGTAGCTCTTGACGTTGGTGCTTCCACCGGAGGTTTTACCGATTGCCTTTTGCAGGCGGGCGCCCGAAAAGTTTACGCTCTTGATGTCGGCTATGGCCAGTTGGCATGGAAATTACGCGAAGACAAACGTGTAGTCGTAATCGAACGTACAAATATCCGTTATTATAACGGCGCTGATCTAAACGAACAAATTGACTTGGCCGTAATCGATGTTTCTTTTATTTCTCTAAAAATTGTTCTTCCGGCGGTTTTGAAATTTCTGGGAGACGGGGCGCAAAATTTGGCGTTGATTAAACCTCAGTTTGAAGTCGCAAGAGAAGAAGTGGGCAAACACGGTGTAGTTCAAGATCCCGCCATTCATGATCATGTAGTGCAGGATATCAGAGGATTTTGTCAATCTCTGAATTTAGAAGTCGAAGGAACTTGTGCGTCACCTGTTTTAAGCCCGGCGGGTAATAGAGAATTTTTTATTTTAGCGCGGAAGAAAGAGCAAAATGGAAATTAAACTCGCCAGGACCGCGGGCTTTTGCATGGGCGTACGCAGGGCTGTGGATATTGTGCTGGAAATAGCGCAGCATGAAACCAGCCGTCGTATTTATACTTACGGTCCTTTGATTCATAATCCGCAAACAATTGAACTGCTCAAGAACCGCGGCGTCAATCCGATCGAAAATATCGAAGAAATACAGGACAGAGAAAATGCTATCCTGATTATTCGTGCCCACGGTATTGCTCCGGCTGAAAGAAAAAAAATTAAGGAAAGCGGCGTCAAAATCATTGATGCCACCTGCCCCAAAGTTGGCTATGTACAATCCATCATCAAAAAACATGCCGCTCTTGATTATACGGTAGTAATCGTAGGCGATAAGAAACATCCGGAAGTTGACGGTCTTTTGGGTTACGCCGGCGGCCGGGGTATTATTCTGGCCACTTTGGATGATGTGGATCAATTATCTTCCTTTGATAAAGTTTGCGTTGTTGCCCAGACAACACAAGATTCGGATAATTACAGTAAGATTGTTGAAAAAATTAAAAATATCTATCCTCACACGATTATATTTAACACCATTTGTTCTTCAACGGAACAACGACAGGCGGAAGTTATAGCAATGGCGGGTGAAATGGATGCAATGTTCATAGTTGGCGGAAAAAACAGCGCCAATACCAGAAGGCTGGCTGATCTTGCTCAAAAGCAGCAAACGCCCTCTTTCCATATTGAAACTCCTACAGAAATGGAAAATATTAATCTCGGTCCCTATAATCGCATTGGGGTTTCGGCAGGCGCTTCCACTCCGAATTGGATTATCGATCGGGTGATGGATAAAATTGTGGAAGGTCAAAGCCGTAAGTTAAAAAAAATAGGCAAGCTGCCTCAAACTTTGGATATCGGCTATAAAAACTGATGTTTATTCGGCTCTGGGCGCTGGCTGCCTTTGTCTGGCCTGCATGCTGCTGCAGGGCATACCGGTCAAACTGTCTTTTATTGCGATTGCCTCTTTTTTTGTCTACGCGATGCATGTTTTAAATCGGCTGCTTGGCCTCAAGCCGGCCGGTCTGATAGGCTCTTTTCGGGAAGAAACTTACCACCGGCATGGAAAATTATATTTTTACACCGCTTTAGCTTCTATTTTGGTTGCCCTTGTGTTGGCGTTTAATAACGCTGTCCTTCCTTTTATCTTTTTGTTTGTTATTTCACTTGCCGGTATACTTTATAATATGAGAATTCTGCCTAAGAAATGGCACTTCCGAAGTTTAAAAGATTTCCCCGGTTCGAAAAATATATTTATGTCCATCGCTTGGGGAATAGTAACGGCAATTTTGCCTGCCTTGAGCAAAGATTATTCTTTTCATGCCGGTTTAATCGTCGCTTTTGGTTTTACCTTTGGAATCGTTTTTATTCGTTCAGCAATGTCGGATATTTTAGAAATACAAAGTGATAAATTAATAGGACAAGAAACAATTCCCGTGTTCTTCGGCAAAACTAGGACTTTAACCGTCCTCAAAATTATTTCATTGATATTATTAGCTCTTCTTCTTTTTTCTTATCCGGCAGGTTGGACTTCATCTTTGAGTTTTTTTCTGCTTGCCTGCATATTATATATATGGATTTGTTTTCAGGTTTGTGATAGAAAACTTGGGCTTTCCGGGGCGGTTAAGGAAGGCCTTTTGGAAACCAGCTATATTATGGCTGGTTTTTGTGCTCTCCTGTGGCGTGTTTTCTGATATGGAGATGTTCTCCAGAAAAGAAAGAGGTTTTAAAGATTATGAGAAAAAAATTATTCGTGAAATGTGTTTTAATGATTTTCGTTTTAACAACGATCGCTTGCAGTGGATTACGTTTTTCCCAATTAGCGCCGGAGGCAAAAGATTTTCACCCGCAAAAAGTTGTTGTTTTTCCGGTGGAAATGTTGAATTCTGAAGGAACAAAAGGCGCAAGGGGAGTAGTGGAACAAATTATTGCCGGTTCGCTTGTTGATAAAAAGTGGTTTGCCAATATAATGGATACGGAGAGCCTGAACAGTCAGCTTCTGGCCAATGAAGAATTACATAAGGCGATGACTGAGTATCTTTCTAAATTGCAAACAGTTAATTTTTCTGATCCTGAATTGAGCAAAAAAATTGGAGAATTAACCAAAGTTGACGCATTCTTGCTGGTATCCGTTGATGGGTGGGATTATACTGTCCAGAAGGATGAAAAAGTGGCGATGGTTGGCATGACCATGAAACTATACGAAGCTTCCACTGGCAAATTAATGTGGAAAGCCGGCTATGATATAAAGGAAAGTTATATCGTGATCAAGCCTACTTTGCCTGAAGTTGCCCGCGATGTTATTCGCAAGATGATTGTTTCCATGCCGCATTGAGCGGGCGAAAAGGATCACGGGTATGAACCCTGACGGGTTTCATACCCTCCGCGTAGCGGGATAATTCGACTAACGCTTCCTATAGTCAGCGAGTCTCATTAAATTTGAGTCTCACAATAAATTTAACCGATCAGGGAGAAATTAAATGAAAGAAAAGGTGCAAAAAGCTATCGATCTTATCAGGCCCAGTCTGCAGGCGGATGGCGGAGATGTAGAGCTTATAGATGTCAGCACAGATGGGATAGTAAAGGTGAAGTTAACCGGTGCTTGTCATGGTTGTCCCATGTCCCAAATGACTTTGAAGATGGGGATAGAGAAAATCATTAAAACTCAAGTGCCGGATATAAAAGAAGTAGTCGCTGTTTAATAGTTTGTAGTCTTTGCGGCGATGGCTTTGGTAAAACCACCTTGTTTTATCTTTGCTGTTTATGATAATGGGAATACCAATTTGATTTCTGTTTAGTGAATTGACAATTATCATTGGTCTTGATTAACAAAGATTCTCTGACAACGAACTTGTTAGTGAACTTCAATTTTGTTGAAATAATTATTAATAAAAGGAGCATAATGAATTATGGCGTATGTGATTACTGACGAATGTATAGCTTGCGGTTCCTGTGAAAGCGAATGCCCTGTGGAGGCAATTTCTGAAGGCGAAGATAAGTATGTTATTGACGCTAAACTTTGTACCGATTGCGGAACTTGTGTCGATCAATGTCCGGTGGAAGCAATTGTGTCCGGGGATGGGAAATAATTTATTTATGGCAAACTCATAACTGGGAATAAATCCGTATTCAGGCGGATGTATTCCCAGTTTCTCCATTTACTTACAAACCATACACATTTACCACTAAATACGTCTTGTTATTTTAATGAAAATCAAGTTGGGTTTTTTGGGCAATGTGTGGGTTGTTCAAAAATGTTCAGATGCAAGGCGCACAAAAAACCGAACCGCGAAGCGTATAACCTAAAGGTCACACATAGGATATACATTAAGCGGTGCAGTTTGCAGCGCAACACAGCAGACGCGTCGTGCCCTTCAGGGTATTAGCGTTTTTCAACATCCCCGCTGTAAAGTAATTTTTCCAATATCAGGCGCGAGAGGTTTATCCATTGAAAAAATTTATTACCTTTGAAGGTATTGAGGGTTCGGGAAAGTCAACTCAAGTAAAACTTGTTGCCGAATATTTAATTGAGAAAAATGTTCCGCTTCTCATTACTCAGGAACCATCGGGGACTGACATCGGCCGGAAAATCGGCGGCATCCTTTTTAACAGCGAGCATTATTATATGTGCGCAGAGACGGAAATGTTCTTGTTTTGTGCTGCGCGGGCGCAACATGTCCGGGAGATGATCATGCCGGCATTAAAACAAAATAAAGTTGTTTTGTGCGACCGGTTTTCTGATGCCACTTATGCCTATCAGGGTGCCGGCCGCGGTCTTAGCCAAGAATTTATAAAATTAATCAACGACTATTCGTCGATGCTTTTAAAACCTGATTTAACTTTGTTGTTTGATTTACCAGTCGAAATTGGACTGCAGAGAGCAACCGAGCGAAATAATTGCCTTAAGGAATCTTCTTCCATTGATAGGTTTGAAAGAGAAGACATGGATTTCCATAGGCGAATTCGTGAAGGCTATCTCAATATTTTAAAAAATGAACCGAACCGTTTCCGGTTAATTGATGCGACGCGCGATGTTGATACAATTCAGGAAGAAGTGCGCCGGTATATTGTTGATTTTATAAACTTGCAAAATTAACTTTTGGAAGGACTTCCCTTTAAATTATAAATTGATTATGTCTTTTCACGATATTTACGGTCATGAAAAAAAAATAGAAATTATCCAAAAAGCTCTGACTCAACAACGAATAGGGCACGCCTATCTTTTTAGCGGCATTCCCGCCGTGGGGAAAAAAACTTTAGCCCGGGAATTTGTCAAGGCTCTTAACTGTGAGAAGGAAGATGCTCTTCATGATTCTTGCGGTGAATGTTCTTCCTGCCGGAAAATCAAGCGAGGGATCCATCCCGATGTCTTTTTTGTAGAAGCCGATGGTCAATTCATTCGCATTGATGCTATTCGCGAAATTCAGGAGCAAATGAAATGTAAGCCTTTGGAAGCAAGGCGGCGGGTGTTTGTTATTGATGATGCCGACAAAATGAATGATCAGGCAGCAAACGCGCTTTTAAAAATATTGGAAGAACCATCTCCGTCCAATATATTAATTTTGGTTGCAGCCCGGCCTTACTCAATGCCATCGACGATCATTTCGCGCTGTCAGCACATGCGTTTTAACCCGTTGCGTTTTGATACAGTGGCAAAATTTCTTGTCGATCGAACAGGGATGGATAATCAACGAGCTTTGCTTTTGGCTGGGTTGTCCGGTGGTTCAATTGGCCGAGCAATGGAATTAAATGAAGATGATATAGTTGCTTATCGCACGGAGCTTATAAAATTGCTTTCCATTACGCAGAGAAATGATCCTTTCAGTTTAATTAATTTTGCGTCTTTTCTGGGACAGGGGAAAAAGGAAATCAAACAAGGACTAAATATTCTCAGTGCTATTTTCCGCGATGCTTTGGTTTTCAAAGAAACTCAAAAAAACGAAATGTTGGTCAATCAAGACAATTTTTCTTTTATTTCAACGCAGGCCGCACGTTTGTCCGGCAGGCAAATTCTTCAGAACATCGCGTTTGTGGAGCAGGCAGGTGATATAATCGAGCAGAATGTTAACAAATCATTGACATTAGAAACAATGGCATTTAAGTTAAATTATTGAGAGACTCAAATTTCAAAAACGAAGTGAATAACCTGAAGGTCACACGTTGAAATTTGTAAGTCTAATTAATGAAACTCAGATATTACAACCACAGTGTGGTAATATCTGCCAGTTTAATTTATCCCATAGCTCAAGCTATTGGGACAATCCCGCTACAAGCGGAGGGTATAATGCCCCGCTTCTTGGGGCGTAATTAGAATCGCCATGGGTTTTATACCCGTGATTAAAAAAATCAGGTAGGATGAAAATTGCTTATAAATATTATTGGAGTTAAATTTAAAAAAGAGGGCAAAATATATAGTTTTAACGCTGCCGATCTTATTCTTCACAAGGATGATCAGGTTATTGTCAATACCGATAATGGTCTGTCGCTGGGAGTTGTTGCCAATGATGTAAAAAGATGTCCGCCGTCAGAGGCGCCGGCTAATCTCAAAAAAGTCGTCCGCAAGGTAACGGCGGAAGATCTGCAGCGTAGAAAAGAAAACGAGAAGTTGGAAAAAGAAGCCTGGACGTTTTGCTTAGAAAGAATTCAGAAAAGAGATCTTTCCATGAAATTGATCGAAGTGGATTGTCTCTTCGAAAAGAGTAAAATCATTTTTTATTTTACCGCGGGAAGCAGAGTGGATTTCCGTGACTTGGTCAAAGACCTCGTCCAAAGATTCAAGATAAGAATAGAGTTGAAACAGATTGGTGCCCGTCAGGAAACACGCATTACAAAAGGTATTGGCATTTGCGGTCGGATGGTTTGTTGTGCGGGGATATTGCAAAACCTGGAGAGAGTTACCGTCAAAATGGCTAAAGAACAGAGCATGTCGCTTAATCCGGAAAAAATTTCCGGATTGTGCGGCAGGTTGATGTGTTGTCTGGCTTTCGAACATGATGGATACGCCGGGCAGAAAAAATGCCCAAGAGCTGCTAAGGCTAACAGTAATGAAGCACAGGAAGACAAGCAGACAATGGAATTGGAAAAGATGGATGAATTTGATAATTTTCAATAATTAACAATGGGATGCTTTTAATATGCCAAAATCATTTTATATAACAACACCGATTTATTACGTTAATGCTTCGCCGCATATCGGGCATGCTTATACGACAATTGTTGCCGATGTCCTGGCCAGATATCATCGGATGGCCGGTGTGAACACTTTTTTTGTTACCGGTACCGATGAGCACGGCGATAAAATCGCTGAAGCGGCGCAGAAGGCCGGAGTAACTCCCCAGGAATACGCGGACAAAATCAGCGCGCAGTTTCGCGACTTGTGCCCAAAACTATCCATTACCAACGATTATTTCATCAGGACAACCGATTCCAACCATATCGAAACGGTGCGTTTCATTTTGCAGAAAGTTTATGATTCCGGTGATATTTATTTTGGTAGTTACGAAGGACATTATTGCGTCGGCTGCGAGCGATTTTATATGGAAAAAGAGTTGATCGAGGGAAAATGTCCTGATCATCAAACAAAGCCGGAGTACCGCAAGGAAAGTAATTACTTCTTCCGCATGAGCAAATATCAGGATTGGCTGATTAATCACATCAAGGAAAACCCCGATTTTATTCGCCCGGAAAGATATAAAAATGAAGCCTTGGCGTTTCTTCGCGATCCTCTGGAAGATCTTTGCATATCGCGACCTAAAACTAGATTGCAGTGGGGTATCACACTGCCGTTTAATGAAAAATATGTAACCTATGTTTGGTTTGACGCTTTAATTAATTACGTTACCGCTCTGGATTATCCTGACGGAGAAAAATTTAAAACATTCTGGCCAGCGGCCGAGCATCTCATTGCGAAAGATATATTAAAGC
>CAVQCU010000092.1:0-5684 GCA_963710995.1 uncultured delta proteobacterium | reverse complement strand
TCGCAATTCGTCTGGGGCAGAAACCTGTATCTTTTCCACATGGGACATGTGCTGGGGTTGGAATATCTTACAGATAGGATCCATTATTTCGGTACCAAGGCGGCCATTCAGATGACGATTGGGTTCGGAAGACAGGGGCATTCCTACGACCATCACAAGCTGGCGCCGGCGCCGACGGCGGGATTGCCGTATGAGATGACTCTTGATAAATTACCGAATCATACGGTGGATGGTTTCAAAATTGCTGAACATCCCAGGTCGTTTCTCACCGGACAAATGACGAGGGAGATGACCATTGAGGAGATTCACTCGGAACAGAAGGAGTTTGCAAACAGCTGCCAACTGGCAGTGATCGCGGGCTTCGATGTCATAGAGATCCACGGGCCTCACGGATATCTCGAGCATCAGTTCCTCTCTCCGCTTTCCAACAAGCGCACGGATATGTATGGCGGCGAATGGCGCAATCGCAAGCGATTCCTCCTGGAGGTTGCCGAACAGATCCGCTATGCCTGCCCGGGAATTGCTGTCGGGTGCAGAATCAGTGCGGAAGAGCATATGAAGGGGGGTCTCACCGAGGAGGAAATGATTGATGTAGCCAAGGATCTTGAGGCGGCCGGTGTGGATTATATCAGCCTGTCGGATGGCGCCGGGTACGAAGAAGGCGGACATCTTATCACCGACATGGATCGTTCCAAGCACATCCCCGAACATGGTCATGCCTTCAAGAAGGCCCTCAAAATCCCGGTGATCGTGGCCTCCCAGCATGATCCCGTCAAGATCGACAAGAACATCGAGGAAGGCAAATATGACATACAAGCCCTGGGCAGACAGCTCTTCTGTGATCCTGAATATGTCAACAAGCTTGCCGCGGGGAAGGCCAAAGAAATTGTGCGCTGTACTCGGTGTAATACCTGTCTCACGCGCAATCTGGCAGGTATGAGCCCGGCCTGTCCCAACAACCCGAGCCTTGGGCGGGAATTTACAATGGACGAGTATCGGTTAGGTCTTTGGCAGAAACATGAATCACTCCTGCCGGAGGGAATGCTTCGAGCACCGATGCCAGCCCTTGAAAGGCCGTGGTGGAAAAAAGAACTGGGCACGATGGAAAAGAACTGGCGGCCTTTGCAGGGACGCACACCAAGGTAAGCGTTCGAAATGATGAGTGTGCCTATAGATCTGTGCTGAGGGAGATTGGTCGTTACAAGTTATGAAACCTTTGGAGAACATTCCTTCCAGGGAAATCCCTCCTCAAATCTCCCTCCGTAGTCCAAGTCTCCCCTTAAAATAAGGGGAGACGCCGAGAGGAGATGATAAAAAATAGGAGGACATAAGGAGGACAATAATTTATGAAACTAAAAGATAAGGTAGCAGTGGTTACGGGTGCGCAAAGAGGGTTTGGAAAGGCAAGTGCGATAGCGCTTGCCAAGGAAGGCGCAACTACGGTAACATATTTGATTTGCCTTAAAATTTCCTTAGGCTTATCGTTAATATCGCTAAATCACTAAATTTTAAGGGGGTTAACTATTATGAAAGTGTATCTTTTCGCAAGCTCTATTTGTTCGATCCATAAGGGGCTATTTGTCAAAGGACAGTCATGGAAACGCGTTCAATTTCCCATGCTTAATGCTGTAATTGAGTATAACGGAGATTTAATTCTATTGGATACTGGCATAGGTACCAGAATGGATCAAGAGTTTAAGAACCCCAAATATAAGGCCAACGCGTGGTTTCATAAGAGTGTCATGAAAGCGGTTTGCGATCCGGGCCGTGATCCCTTAATCCATCAGATGCAGGCCATAGGTTTAGACCCGGCAGCGGTCAAATACGGCATTTTATCTCATCTTCACTATGATCACGCCGGCGGCATGCGCGACTTCCCTAATGCCAAATACTTTATAAACAAGAAAGAGTGGGAAGCAGCAACTTCAGCAGATTCGCATAAGCATTCCTACATTCGTGAGCAGTATGAAGTAAAACCCAAACTGAATATCGAATTAATTTCGACGGTTCCAGGTAAATCATATCTCGGGTTTCCCGCTTCGCTGGATTTGTTTGGAGATGGCCGTTTTATTTTAGTTGATCTCCCGGGTCACTCTGACGGTTTAACGGGAGTATTTGTCAACCTGCCATCAGGAAGAAGGTTCCTATTTCCCGGCGACTCCGTCTATTTCCCGGAAAACCTGGAAGGTCCGGCACCCAAGTCATGGTTAATGCAAAAACTCGTCCACGAAAAACCCCTGGCCTTCGAAACACTTAAAACGCTTCACAATCTGGCCAAAGCCGAACCCGACCTTGAAATAGTCAGCTTCCACGACCATAGGATACCAGGAAAAAAATATAAACTTGCTCCAGTATACTATGAGTAATACAACCATTTAATCCGACGCTTATTGAGAAATCATCATGCTCTTAAATAAATATTACATTCAGAAGGTATAAGCATCATGAAAAAAGTTTTTGTTGGTGTCGTCATTTTTATGTTTGCCGTTTTCTTCTTTAATGTTTCTGTAAAAGCTGAAAGCGCCATTACTGGAATATGGAAAACGGTCTCGGATGAAGGTATTGACAAGGGAAAGGCGAAATCCCACGTGGAGATATTCGAAAAGAACGGAGCATATTTCGCTAAGGCTACTAAACTATTGTTCAAACCCCAAGATGTGCTTTGTGAAAAATGCGAGGGGGATTTAAAAAACAAACCTGTGGTCGGCATGATATTCCTGCAAGATATGAAAAAAACCGGAAATGTGGATGAAAAATTCGGCGATGAATATGCAGGTGGAACGATTATGGACGCTGATAACGGTAAAACTTACAAATGCAAAATGTGGGTCAAGGACGATGTTTTGACATCACGGGGATATATCGGATTTTTTTATAGAACCCAACAATGGTTCAGAATTAAATAATTTACAATTATATGTTGTCCTCCCCGTCTTCAACGGGAAGAGGACATAAGGAGATAATTTATGAAACTAAAAGATAAAGTAGCGGTGGTTACGGGTGCGCAGAGAGGGTTTGGAAAGGCAAGTGCGATAGCGCTTGCCAAGGAAGGCGCAACTATTGTTGCCGTTGATATGGGGAAGGATATTGAAGGCACAGCATCTGAAATTAAACAAATGGGTCAAAAGGCAATTGGACTCATTGCAGATATTACTTCTCCCGAGCAGATAAAAAATATGGTCAATAAAGCTGTCGACGCCTTCGGTCACATCGATATCCTGGTGAATAACGCCGGTATTTTACCAAGACGGTCTTTTCTTTGGGAGGCAGATGATAATGACTGGCGAAAAACCATCGAGGTCAATTTAATTGGAACATATAATATGACCAAAGCGGTCCTACCTTTCATCATTAAAAACGGCAAAGGGCGCGTCATAAATTTATCTTCAGTTTCTGGTAAAAACGGTAGCCCGACAAGTTCTGCTTATTGCGCCTCCAAGCACGGCATTATCGGTGTAACCAGAACACTGGCTATGGAGCTTAGCCTTCTGGGTCTAACTGAAATCACCGTCAACGCAATTTGTCCGGGCGTGGGCAATACTGAGATGGTGACCGAGAAAGGTGGGCTCCTGGATGAAGTTGCCAGGATTACAGGCACGACAAGAGAGATCGTTCTTACTAAACAACTTCCCCAGGTATCTTTGCTAAAACGACTTATTGAACCGGACGAAATCGCCGACATGGTTGTTTATCTTGCTTCCGACTCGGCCAGGGGCATAACGGGGCAGGCCATCAACGTATGCGGTGGCACTGCATTTTATTAATCAAAAGATATTTAAAATGGATCTGTTTGAAAAAAGGAAGGTAACTGAAAATGCGTGAGAAAAGCAAAGTGAAGAAGATGTTTATCCTTGATGGAGGATCAATCTCATACGACGTAGGTATGATGATGTACGGGACGGACCTTGATAAAAAAATGCGGGTGGCCACACCTTTCTATGCTTTTGATACGGAAGGCGGGTGGATTTTATTTGATACCGGTTGGCCGTTGATGGCAGTTCCAATTCTTGAAGCGATAGGTTTTGAACCGGATATTAAAGAGAATAACAGCGCTGCGGAACAGATAAAAAAAATAGGCTTAAAGCCTTCGGATATAAAAAAAATCATTCTTTCTCATCTTCATGTGGATCATACAGGGGGGCTGCTATATTTCCCCGATGCCGAGGTATACGTTCAGAAAGATGAGTTTGCCTATGCCCATCATCCAAATTCTTTCCAGGCGGCTGCTTATTTGACTGATACATTCAATATGCCCAATATCAAATGGAAACTTTTGGAAGGAGATGATGTGATTATTCCGGGATTGACCGTTATCATGGCCGAAGGTCATACACCGGGACTCCAGGCATTGATTGTCGAACTCCCCCAAAGTGGATTTTATATTCTGGGCGGAGATTCATCGTATCTCAGGGAAAACATTGAAAAAAATATACCACCCGGCGCCGCCTGGAACCCGGTTGCCGGACAGTATTCCATTAAAAGGCTCAAAGCAGTACAGAAACTACTTGATGCTCAATATTTCCCTGGTCATGAACTTGAGTTCTTCGAAAAGAATGTAAAAACATGGCAGGCGTATACTTAGAAACGGATGTTTGATGAAAAAAACATGGAGGTGTTTGAACATGCGATTGAAAGATAAGGTTGCGGTTGTTACGGGCGGTGGGAATGGCATCGGACGAGCCATTTGTATGACTTTCGCAGACGAGGGCGCGGATGTAGTTGTTGCCGATATCAATGCCGCGTCCGCTAACACTGTTGCCGATGAGATTATCAAGCACGGAGGCAAGGCGATCACAACGGTCATGGATGTAACCAATCCTGTGGATGTGAACAAGGGTGTTGAGAAAACCATAGACTCATTCGGGAAAATCCATATCCTCGTGAACAATGCCGGCATTGAGGGGCATCGCGCCAACATCTGGGAGGCCGATGATCGCGACTGGCGCAGGACCATCGAGGTGCATCTCTTCGGCAACTACAACTGCACCAAAGCTTTTCTCCCCAAGATAATGGGGCAGGGATGGGGTCGAATCATTACCATGGCCTCCATTCAGGCCAAGCAGGCCAGCCCTCAGAACAGCTCCTACACCGCGGCCAAGCATGCGCTGGTGGGCATGACCAGAACTGTGGCCCATGAGGTGGCTATGGCCGGATACCCAAAGATTACGGTCAATGCAATATGCCCCGGGATTGTAGCCACTGATCTTGTTCTCGGACCGGGGGGGGCACTGGAACAAATAGCTGATCAAATGCACATAACCAAGGAGCAGGTGATCGCGATTGCGAAATCGAAGTGTCTTCAGAATCGCTTGCTTGAGGTGGATGAGATTGCCGGCATGGCGGTGTTTTTGGCCTCCGAGGACGCGAAAGGGATCACCGGTCAGGCCATAAATGTATGCGGCGGGGCCGTATTCCACTGAGAGAAAATGATATGTCGATATCTATGAATCTTGAAGGGAAGGTAGCCCTGGTGACAGGTGCTTCCCGCGGCTTGGGCCGTGCCATTGCTCTTGCGCTAGGCATGGCCGGTGCCGCAGTTGCGGTAACGGATCTTCTGATCGAGGACGCCGAATATGATGCCAAAGCACTAAGTGAATACAGTCCGCTGGCCGGACATTTCTCTCAGACTGGTGAAGTTAAGACATTACAAACAGTTCAGGATATCCAGGCAATGGGATCAAGAA
>CAVQCU010000091.1:0-39844 GCA_963710995.1 uncultured delta proteobacterium | reverse complement strand
TTCTTTTTTATTTTCTTTCTTTTAAGACCATGTCCACCTTGCCCATAGCATCATCAATCTTTCCGGCAGCCAGCAGAAACTTGCCCAATTGTATCTGAGCGTCCCAATGTTGTGGTGAGAGTTCGACAACTTTGGCAAAGCTCCCGTAGGCACCTTTGTAATCCCCTGATTTCAATGCTACCATACCAAGCATGTAGTAGGCGTCGGCATATTTAGGATCAATCTGAATGGCATTTTTAAACTCCAGCTTGGCTTTCACCAATTCTCCTTTTTCATACAATGCCTTGCCTTTATTGTAGAACTTAGCCTTTTTTTGCTCAGGCCCGCCGCAGGACACTGAGACTACAATGATCAAAATCATTGCGATCCCCATAATTAACCTATATTTTGTGAGCATCATACTTCCTCCTAATTTTTCGTGGTTATGACATGCAAGCAGCAACCATCAATTATTTCATTATTAACTTCGTTTCAAAACCCAGTGACACCACGTATACCAATCAGTATTAAAGCTATGAGCGTGGAAGCCGTCAGGGCGTTAAATTTCTCCCGGAACTCTGTGATCAGGACTTCAAAGCTGAACAACAAAACGATGACCTCCACCGTCAGAAGTCCCAGGTGATTGCTCTGGATCAACTGGTCCGGCAGATTGAGAACAACAACTGCGATAAAGATAATCAAAAAATCCATGGTAGTCATCCGGAAACCTTTCGTTCTTCTGGAAAACTTTACCGTGAGGAGAACAAAGAAGGCAATCAAACCGAAAGTGAGGTGATACAGGTTGAATAGTCCGGCACTGATCCAGGCTACCTGTCTCTCTTCTATAAGATATAGGACAAGCGGGATAGTAAGATAAATTACAAACCGCAGGCAAAAACCCATATGTTTTTTTGCAAATAACCAGACCACCACGATAAGCAGGCCAAAGCAAATGACAATGATGGAGACATATCCGGGAATCTTTGCAGGAATAAGACACGATAACAAAAGGAGCAGCGGTATGCTTATCTTCGATATTCCGAAGGATATCCTGATGACCCAGTGGTTATCCTTGATTCTCCTTAACCTGCCCTTGACAGTATCATCAATCAGTGGATAACGCTGGAACTGAAAACCTGTTCGGTCCGCAATAACAAAAGCACTTATGATGAGAGCAGAAAAGGCTGCATAAAAATTCAAAAGCACCCAATCGTTGTAATACTTGAAGAAGATGGCCGAAACTATCATTATCGCCTGAATCAAATAAATAATGAAAACCGCTTCGGAATGGTACAAGCCAAGGTGGATGAGGCGGTGGTGAAAGTGGTTCTTGTCGGGAGAGAAGGGAGATCGGCCCTCTCTGATCCGCCCCACCATTACGGTCAAGGTATCGAGAACAGGAAATCCAAGGATGATCAAAGACAAAACCGGACTTAACGGGGTGTTTCCCTGTGTAATTTTAATGGCAAGCACAACAGCCGAAAAACCTAAAAGTTGACTTCCCGTATCACCCATGAAGAGGCTGGCCGGGTGAGTATTAAACCTAAGAAATCCGAATATTGCTCCCGCAAGCGCCAGAGACAGGAGGACAACAGAGCTGTTCCCCTCCAAATAAGCAAGGTATCCTATACAGCAAAAACATAGAAGGGAAATACCGCCGGCAAGGCCATCCAGACCATCAGAGAGATTGATAGCGTTTGTGACGCCAATGACGGCGATAATGGAGAGAGCGACAGAGAACCATTCGGGCAACAACATCGCATCGGGCAACAAAGTCCCGAGAGAATTAATCCTGACACCGCCATATAAGACAACAATCAGTGCCGCTAAAAATTGTCCCGTAAACTTTGTTTTATACCCAAGCCCTTTCATGTCATCCACAAGACCGAAAAGCACCAGAATTCCTGCTCCGGCCAGATAGGCCATTACAAAAGCATCTGTGACCGTCCAGAGGACTATTGGAACAGCCGCGCCAAGGGCCATGGCCAAACCACCTATTCTGGGGACAGGACGGTCATGAACCTTCCGCGGATTGGGAAAATCCATCATATGATATTTATCGGCCAGCTTGATAATAATAGGAATCAGGCTAGCAGTGATAAATACCGAAAGGAGAATTGTCGATAGATAAAGCATATCTCCTAATCACCCGATGATGTAGGAATGTATTCATTCAACAATGGCATAACTTCTCTTATAAAGGATTGAAGTCTATTGTCGGCATCCTCAATCTTTTCAGATGAAGCAACGGGAGAAGTCACTCGGATCAAAGCGCCATCTGTCCTTTTCAATACCAACGCATCCCATACATTATAAAACTTCATTTGATATGGATTCGTCAAAATGCGTCCTCGTTGATTAAACCAGAAATAGACTAGTTGCCTGTTTCCGCTTTTCTCCATGATGGCGCGCATCACGGTAATGGATGATGAATTCTTTCCTGACAAAGGGATGGTCCGTTTTCCGGACTGATTAAAGATCCAGCCGCTACCCGGCAGGCAGGTTTCAGGAGAATGGATCGACCTGCCCTTGCTCTGACTTTCGTAGTAAGCTACATAGAGATTTACCGAGGAATTACTCTGTTTCGAATAATCAATGGACGTATAATCACTGAACTGAAGCACATCAATAAATTGTTGGTCCAGGAACTGCCGTTTTCCTTCCCATCCTCCAACAACAAGTGGGAATTGGCTGATAGGTCGACGGATAGGTACTTTTTCACGGAAATCCACAATAGAATGAACAGCAAGGGTGGCAGCCAGTATAACAACGGCCACAATGAAAAGCGGTTGAACCAAAAACTCACCTGCTTTCCTTGTTACCAGAATCGAATCATGTTTTTCCAGGTTTTCCGAGTCAAACTTATCGCGACCGTTATCTGTTTCCTTCTTTTTCATGAAACCTTCACCGGGCCGGGGCATGATTTTTCTCAGCACCCAAATCTCGGACAAGAGCACGGCCAGCGAAACCATGAAGATAGCCCAACCCGAAAAATCGTGAAAGAAACCTTCTGCCGCCGCGGGTCCAAGGAAAGGATAGAGAATGGCCGTCAGAGCAATACGAAAACTATTGGTTATAATGGATAAAGGAATTGTCGAGATAACAATGATTAGTCTTTTCCAAAACGCAGCGCGGTAGAAATAAGCCACAAGAACGCCCATTAAGAAAAGAGGAATGAGGTAGCGAAGTCCGCTGCACGCATCCACAACCTGGAGTTGCGTAAACCCCAGATCGATAATGTTGCCCTCACGATAGGCAGACATGCCGAGAAGCTGAATCAATTTGATTCCGATTTCTGATGATATCAGCTTGAGATTGAAGGTGAGCTTGGTGTTGATGAAATACGGCAGAGGGAAAAGGAAAAGAGACACAAAAAGTGGAAACGCCATGATCTTTATTTTTTTCCATCCTGCATGCAGCCACAAAAGCCCGACAATCAAAAGCCATGAAGAAATATATAAGGAGAAATATTCCCCGGCCAGTTCACCAAACCAAAACAGGAGTATGCCGGGCAGTAAGACGAGCAGCCCGCTCCAGGATGGGATCGATGCTTCTTTTATCCATTGTCTCCTTTTCTCCCAAATCAAATAGACAAGGACAAACGGAATGAGGTAGCAATAGTTGTAATCTTCTCTAGGCCAATCGCGAAAAATGAGCCAGGAATATGCAGGAAAATATATGATCGCCAGCATGGGCACATAAATGGCACAATATCCAACAATACGTGACGTTATCAACCTCATCCTTGCCATTCTCCTCGCATAGCAATTTTCAAATCCTGCATAGTTAAAGTTTGCATAATTGTCTTATTTTTTCTTTTACTATCCAACTTACAAATATAGGTGTTGATTTCATATTGCGTTCCCAAAGCCTTTTGGGCTCTTTCAAAAACCGGGGGAACCACTCAAGGCCCAACCTTTGCCAGAAATCTGATGATCGTATCTTCGTACCGGCATAAAAATCAAACACCGCGCCGATTGCAGCAATCAATGGAACTTTCAATTTATCCCTGTTCTGGTAAATCCATTTTTCCTGTTTTGGCGCAGTCATACCGACCCAAAGAACGTCAGGCCGAGTCTCATTGATTGCGGAAACCATGGCAGCGTTTTCAGCGTCACTGAAATTGGGCTTGAAAGGGGGTGACAGCAAGCCACAAACAGTCATTGCTGGAAACTCCTTCTTCATGCGAAGCTCTATTAGATCCAAGACATTTGCAGCAGAGCCGAGAAAAAAATAACGTGCCCCCCCCCCCCTTGCGAGCTGAGTTGTTAAACCATGAAAAAACTCAGACCCTGCAACTCTTTCAGCTATTGGCAGTTTCAATACCCTCGCTGCGAGCAAAATCCCGGCTCCATCTGGAAGAAGCAGATCAGCCTGTTTCAGAGCATGAGAAAAAATGATATCATAACTTGCTTTAACGAGTGAATGTGGATTCGCACAGGCAACATAGTGCCCATCCCTGCCAGAGGCAATAAATTCGCGCGCTTGCGCTATATCACCATGAATTCCGCGGTGGCTTATCTGGTAACCAAACAAACGGGGCTCTCTTTGACACTGACCCATTCTATCGTTTTCTCCGCATTGCATAGTCTTCCCGTGCCCGTTGATAAATATCCAAAAGCAGCTTGAAATTGCGTTCCGAAGTATATTTCTCCATAAATATTGTCCGTGCCCGTATACCCAGGTTAGCAGCAAAATCCGGCCTTGCCATCAATTCATTGACCTTAATTGCAAGATCAAAGGGGTTTCCCGCTTCGAAATGCAGGCCTGTTTCGCCATTACGCACAACTTCGGCAAGGCTGCCGATACAAGAGGCAATAACAGGTGTGGCACAAGCGTTAGCCTCAAGGATGACCATGGGGAATCCCTCATAACACTCAGAAGGCACAATTTGCAGGATTGCGGTCCCTATCACGGCAAGGACTTCTTCCCGTTGTAAAGCTCCTAAAAATTCAACATCTAATGACTTGTTCCTTACCAAAACTTCTAATTCAGATCGAAGATGACCATCTCCCACAATCTTCAGAGGAAGTCCCTTTACTGATCGCCACGCTGAAAGAAGTGTCCTTATCCCTTTTTCCTCACTAAGGCGCCCAACAAAAACCGCATATTTTTTTCGTTCAGTTCTTATTCGCGGGATTTGGGGAAGAAAATTTGGTTTGACGTCAATTTGCTCGGCAGGCAGCCCACCCGCCACAAGGCGTGATTTCGCAAATTCTGTTAAGGCAATATAGCGATTCACTTCCTTTACAAAGGTCCGCCGTAATCTGTTATAAATGATCATTCCGACGAGAGCCCCCGTCGCCATAAGGGATCCTCTGTAACAACGAAAACGCAAGGCGTTCATAGGCCATTGTCCAATACAGTCTTCGCATGGTTTGCCATCTCTCAACAACAGAGATCCGGGACATATATAACGATAATTATGCAGGGTGTGGACAACAGGTACACCCGCCTTCTGGCAGGCGGCATATATGGATGGTGAGATTTGCGGGTGAACGCTATGGATATGTGCTACATCCGGCCGAGTTCGCTCTAACAGCTTAGTAACTTCATCAAATGTATGTCGCGACCAGGCATATTCAAGGCCAATTTGAATCCTCTTAAGAAATAAAGAGTCATCCAGATCATCATTGAATTTCTCATATGGTATCACTTCTAAACCGTTATCTTCGAGAAGTTTTCGCTCGTTTCTGGCAACAGCATCTTCACCGCTTGGGGCTGCGGTGCGATAGTAGTTGTGAACAAATAGCAATTTCATAAAAAACGCATCAGGCCTTTTCGCCTTTGCCATACGCATGTCTGGCCGCTGAAATAATTCCGTGCGCGGCATTTTCAAAGTTGAATTCAGTAACGGACTTGACGCCATTTGAACTCATTTTTGCCAGGAGTTCCTGATTCTTTAAAAGTTCGATAATCCTTGACGACCACAATACTGGATCGAGTTCCAGGATATAACCGTTAACTCCATCAATGACTAAATCGTTTGCAACACCAGCATAAGGAGAAGTAATTACCGGGGTGCCGCTTGCCAGCGCCTCATTGGCTACAATACCCCAGGCATCATTCTTGGTTGTAAATAACAATATCTTTGCCTTGGAATAATATTCTGGCAGATCCCGTTGGGCAACAAAACCAGCATAAGTGACATCAATATTGAGGGCCTTGATTGAATCCAGAAAGTTCTCCCTTTGAGGCCCGTCACCAATAACCAGAACACGGAGTGAACTTCTCAGCGATTTTACCTGTTCCACTACCTTGACGAAAAATTCCGGAATCTTCCCTTCAACTATCTGGCCGGAGTACATGAGGTCATACGGACGATATTGATTGAGCCCGGCCCGCCTGAATCTATCGTTATCTATGCACAGATGACTTTGAAACAGGCGGCTATCGTCAATCCCATAGCTTCTGTACAGATCCAGACTGGCCTTACCGGCGCCTATGAACGCTGATGATGTGCGATAGACTATCTTTCTGACAATTCTATGGAGGATACTCAGTCCCTTTTCGGAATGAAGCCAGCCGTCCGTCATCGGCGCATGTTTCGACTTAGCGAAAAGAGCGTATGCCCAGGAAAGCAAGTGGGTAGGATTAAAGCCTGTTGTTACCATGACATCCGGTTTAAACTTTCTCAGTATATTTATGACATCAGGATTATTATGAATATAATTATCATTCCTCTTTATGAATCTCTCCCTAAGATATACATGATTAAATTCCATCTGGCCCAGGTCCCATTGTCTGTTAGGCTCAAGACGCGCACAATAAATTACCAAGAAATCATCGCCAATTTCTTGGGCAATCCTGTTAAAAATGGGTATCCGATAGGGGGCAGGTATGTTTGTAACAATTGCGAGTTTCATTTATGCAGTATACTGTGTCATGTCATTGGCTCTATTCAACTTACTATCATTTTGTCGCAACAAGCAAAAACTAATCGCAATGTAATAAAATACATATATTGTAAGTACGTTAACGTAATTTATTGCATTGTCGGTTGCACAAAATATAAAATACGATAACAGAAGAGCTAATGTAGTGAGTCCGACATGTTTATAATTTGCAGGCAATTTTGCTATTGCAAAATAAATGGTTAATATTGTAACAATACCCGCCGTGATAAAAATCAACATACCAACCCAACCAGTCTCGCAAATCAATCTTATGTACTCCGAATGAACCGCTCTTGCGGAACTCGCGCTTACAACCCCATGCAGGTATGACTCGGTAGCTCCCAGACCGGATCCAAAAAGAGGATCAGGATCATAAAATTTTTTCAGCAACGTATTCCATAAATTGGACCGCCCTGAAGTATCAAGGTGATCCAGGATATATCGTGGGTCGCTAAATAATTTAAAGAATGTTATATCGGCATTCTTGTAAAACATCCTATGCTTGAAATAGTCTATATCCAGAAATATAAGCAAAGTTAAAAACGAGGAAGTAACAACAAAAGGTGCTCTTAAAATCAACGGCAGGCAGCAAAATATTATCGCAATAATCCCGATAGCCGAAGCGGCTATCGGAGTTCTTCCATAAGCGGCTATCAAACATGAAACCGCTATCAGCCAGGCAATAATCCATTTGATTCTTTGCTGTCCACAAACAATCTTGGCTGTCGCAAGGCTAACCGGAATCATAAGAAAAGCCGCAAATACAGCCGGACCATGAGAGGGAACCGTCAGGGCACCGTTGAAACTGACTATGCCCAACACTTTGCAGCTAACAGCAATTGTCGCAAGCGCTATCAGATTCCAGAAAATTGTACTTTCAACGATCTTGTAATCAGCTTCCTTTGGGTTCATTGCTATAACTGCACCAGCAAAAAAAAGTGGAGCGCAGACTTTTAAGAACATTCTTAGTCCGTAAATCCAGTTTTCACTCCAGAAAATAGACGCGGCGCACCATAGTAAAAAAAGTGCCCACATTATCCATTTACGCCAATATGGAATTACCTCCTCAAAATTGGTCAGCAATACGAAACCGCAGCCTATGATCAGACCCAGCACACGCAATGAAAACACGTTTAATGTTCCAAACGGGGTAAAAACATCTTCACCAAATATCATTCCAAAAGGAAGCGCGCCCGTGCACAATAAATAATAGATCAACCATCTGGGTGATCTAATTGCCAGTAAAAGTGGTATCAGGCACGAAACAATTATTATAATAAAACTCATATAGTCAGCAATCTTGCTATTTTTATTTATTTGTTAGGGGGCCAATGGTTTCTTTGAGTGGCCACAGACCGGATTTATACAGAGGAGATGATTTCCTGACGCCAGCGGAAATATGGTTCATATCAATAAATTCCGGATCGACATTTATGTTATTCAAAAGGAAGATTGTTTCAGACTTCGTGCTGTCATCAATATCGGTGAATCTTCCTTGCCATGACAAATTGTTCATGACCTTATTCCCCTTTGCGGCACCCGGCTTTTCATTCAGTATTTCATATAAAGGAGGATAACTTCTTCTCCAGAGTTCCGTTCTATAAGGCATCATCATCAGGCGTTCCATCATGACGGTATTCACTGCAGGAGCAGCCCAATCCAATCCTCTTGAGTCAATATGTATGCAAATATCACACTTGACAAAAACATTATCTGCAACCAAATTGTCCCGACCACCACCAATTACTACTGCTGTTGCAACATTATTGAAGATGTTCGCAATTACAGTGGCACCTGAAAACATGTCGTCAAGATACAGGCCAATAGCGCCCGCTCTAATGCGTCCTCTTATGTCATGGAGATAGTTATATTGCACCAGGTTACCGCGCATGGTCCAGTCCCTTCCCGCATATATGGCACCCGCATCGTTTGTTTCCTTGCAAACATCGTTAAGCTCATTGTATTCGATAACATGATTATTGCCCGCAAAATATATCGCCTGATGGGGAGCGTCAAAGATATGATTATGCGCAACATGGCTGCCCACGCCCGACACCTCAATGCCAGGCCGGATTCGCTGCCATCTCGCAAATGCATATATCGAGTTGTTTTCAACATTGTGGTGCGCGGGGTCCAGGCGAGCACGGTCTCCACCGCTTATAGATATTCCACCTTCTCCCGTCTGGTATATTGAAGAATTCAAAACCTGGCAATATTTTCCGCCTTCTATTTTCACTCCCCATCCGCCGGTGTTGCGAATGACAAGGGACGATAAATTGACATGATTACTTTCCTTCACTGAAACAGCTATTCCCCGCGTTGCCTCCATGGTCACATCTTCAAAAGAAACATAAGAGACCCCTGTAAAGCGTATAAGCGATTCTGAAAGCGAAACAACTGCTTTATCATCAGACGTTGCAGCGGGCGGCCAAAAATAAATTATCCCGGTTTCACGGTCAAGATACCACTCGCCAGGGACATCCAGTTCACTCAATGCGTTATAGATATAGTACCATTGCCCTCGCCGGTATCCGTATGTATGATATGGTTTTGACAATGTGAGGATTTGATTGGTTGTGTCAATTGATTCAACCTTCTGCCTCTCTTCAGCCCAGTCCCAAAACCAGTAGCCGTGAGCCCAAAGGTCCTTTTCGGAAAGCCATCTTTTCGGCCTGTCATAACTATATTTAAGCTTTCCTTCTATATAACCGTTATTTCCTTGGATAACGAACGGATGTTCTCCAATAACATCATCGATATTGACAAACCCACTATTTGGCCAACGCGCCAATGTCATTGGGCGGTCCGCAAAAAACAACTCAGCACCCCCACCGGAGGGCTCTCCATACTTGATAACTCCGCTGCTTTGCAAGTTTGCCTGAACTACATGCCCCTTTGCGCCAACAGTCAATTTATCCAATATTCCTTTATCGGTTACTGTAATCCATTTACTTATTTCAACTCCACCGCTAAGACAGACTTTCTCGCCTCTTCTCGCGCGATAAATGACGGGTGATTCAGGCGTACCTGAATCTAAAATATTCAGGACGAATGGTTGTTCGAAGTAATAGACCCCACCACGCAGTTCTACAACTACGCCACCATTGGGGAGTCCATTACCCGCCTTCATTTTTCTAATTTCCGCACGCGCTCTTGCCAAAGTCGCAAAAGGTCCGTCATCTCTCGATGGCGATGGCGCATCCAGACGCCCAGACCAATTGTCATTACCGTTCTTCGCAATATATAATTTCAGACCCTGTTCATTCGCTAGTACTGAACCAGAACTTGCAAAAATAGCAATATAAAGAAAGATAACAATTGCGGCCTTGAGAATACCTTTCTTTTTTGTTTTTTTCTTAATTGAAATAATCCTCATGACGTATAATTGTAATTCTCTACATATTTTCTTGACATATAACCTTTCTTTATCAGCACGATTGAACCCATAGCCCATATCAACTGAGTCATTAACAACCCAACTGCCGATCCGTATACGTTCAGATATTTCAACAAAGGATAAGATGCAACAATTGTAAAAACAGCCGCAATAGCCTTAATATAGAAACCTACCTGCGGCATATTAATAGTCCTGAATGCCGCGCTAAATATTCCATTTAAAATGGTCAATAAGTAACATGCCGACAAAATTGGGATGAGAGAATAATACTTGACGTAATGTTCAGAGTAAACAATTCGAATCAAAGGAACTGAGAACAATGCAATGAGTAACAGAATCAAAACGATGCATATCATCAAACAAGAGCCAGTAGTTATCATCCACTTTTTCCATTCATCATATCCAGCTTCCAATAATTTCTTTCTGGCAACGGGAATTGTGTAACTCAGAACACCTAATGAAAGAACATTTATGGGATTCAACAGATTTTGAACCGCACTAAGAGCACCAGCTGATGCTTTATCAATAAGTATTGCTGTTATATATAAATAAGCCTGAGTCGACAAAGTATATACAAAGGTCTCCAGCAAGAGCCATTTGCCGTATTTCATATTTTGAGCTGATATTTCTTTTAAAGCCATTTTGTTGGTTTTAAATATGTTTGAATTCCATCTTATCAGATAACCCAAACAGCATGAGACTCCGATTATGAATAATGTCATATTCAAGGAAAACATATGCATTTTAATAAAACATAAAAACATCACCATTCTTGTTAGATGTGTCGCCAAGTCGTTCTTGAATAAAACCTTCAATTGTAACCTGGTCAAATCTATTGAACGAGCCAATTCTTGTAATTGAAACATGAAATTGCATAATAAGAAATAAAATACAGTCTTGCTGTCAGCAAGTCCAAAAAGTAACAAGACAATTGCCAATATTGCCGATAACACCAATCCAAGTAAAATCTGTAATTGATTCTGCATACGATAATATTCTTCCGTGTTTTTGGCACTAATACCGAAGATGCGTAACGGCCCCGTTATAAGAGCATTTTGGAAACCAGCCAATACAAATAGACCGGTATAAAACATTGCAAAAACACCAAAATTTTCCGGCGATAGCGACTTCGCGGCTATAATGCTTGTGACAAAATTAGATAAGGAAACAAGACATTGGTCTGTAACAGATGTCAGTATCTCTATACTATGTCTATTACTTATGAGTACCTTGAATTTATCCAGCATCTATTACTTCCAGTAGCTATTCCCTAATTTTTTTATGCATTTTTTACTGCAAGACATATAATATTGGACGCCAAACGCACCGGCACCATCCAATAAGGCAATATCTGACGATGGTAGATGATACCACTGCCCCTCAGTTCTTCTAAATTAAACCCAGCCCCGTTGAGTAATGCAGCTATTCTGTTGCAATTAAAATCGATCACATGTCCACCTACAATCTCTCCTTTCGGCTTTCGATATGCGGAATATTGCCAGAAGCTGCACAGGGCTGTGCCCGGCAATATATATTTTTGATGTTTTATTCATGGTAGCTGAAAATACTATAACCACTGTTCTTACAAAGCATGTCTCTCTCGGCCTTTTTAACATCTTCCCGCACCATTTCAGCAACCAAGTCATTAAAACCGGTTTTAGCTCTCCAGCCAAGTTTTGCAGCCGCTTTGGAAGGATCTCCAAGTAAGGTCTCTACTTCTGTAGGACGAAAATATCTTTTATCGATCTCTATCAGGACATTGCCGGTATGATCGTCGTATCCTTTTTCGCCAACACCTTTCCCTTCCCATCTGACCGTAATCCCGATTTCATTAAAAGCCGCCTCGACAAACTCTCTGACGGAATGCTGCTCTCCGGTTGCTATCACATAATCATCAGGGCTGTCCTGCTGAAGCATGAGCCACTGTGCCTCCACATAATCTTTGGCATGGCCCCAGTCACGCAGTGAATCGAGGTTTCCCAAGAAAAACTTGTCCAGCAATCCGAGTTTTATCCGCGCCACAGCCCTGGTAATTTTTCGTGTTACAAAGGTCTCGCCGCGTATCGGCGATTCATGGTTAAAAAGAATGCCATTGCAAGCGAACAAGTCGTAAGCCTCACGGTAGTTCACTGTTATCCAATATGCGTAAAGTTTGGCGGCGGCATATGGGCTTCGGGGATAAAACGGAGTGGTCTCCCTTTGGGGGACTTCCTGAACTTTCCCATATAACTCGGACGTTGACGCCTGGTAGAATCGTGTCTTTTTATCCAGACCTAATATCCTGATTGCTTCCAGAAGCCGCAATGTGCCCACGGCATCTGAATTTGCAGTGTACTCCGGCGTTTCAAAAGAAACCTGCACATGGCTCTGTGCCGCAAGGTTATAAATTTCATCGGGCTGCACTTCCTGAACGATACGGATCAGATTGGTCGCATCCGTAAGATCGCCGTAATGCAACACAAATTTCAATTTCCCCTCATGAGGGTCCTGGTATAAATGGTCAATTCTGTCCGTATTAAAAAGTGACGCTCTACGTTTAACGCCATGCACAATGTAACCCTTATTGAGCAGGAATTCCGCCAAGTATGCTCCGTCCTGGCCTGTGATGCCGGTAATCAGCGCTTTTTTCATTTTGTAACTCTCCCTATTGAACTATTCATCAAATAGAAAATCTCTTTCGTCCTCGCCATCCTGAGGCAATTTCTGTCTCTATCTTCTATAAAAATCTGCAAACCTGATAATATCATCCTCTCCAAGATAACTGCCGGATTGCACCTCGATCAGCTCCACCGGGATGATACCGGGATTCTCCAGTCCTGAACTCTTTCATGCACTTATTCAAAAGAGACATGTTGGAAAGATCACCTTTGATCAACTGCCCGTATAAGACAGCCCATTTATGTCCTGTGGATAAATTGTCAAACACAAGAAGATCATGACCTTCTCTTCCCAGAGCTTTGATGACATGACTGCCGATATAGCCTGCGCCGCCGGTAACAAATATTTTCATTCGTTTCTCCTGAGGTTGTTGTTGTAATTTCCGCTTTCGCGGGGATGAAAGATAATCATGGGATGATACAGCTCCGCCCTCTGGATTACATGGACAGTTTTTCCCTAAGTGCTGTTCGCAATCTAGCGGGTAATTCGGATGCTGGTTGACTCATCCGGTCTAAGCGATAGCTCGACAGTAAAAGATTATTTCCGTTTAGCCGGACTGTTATCCTCATTCAGAAGGATTTTCACATCGGATTTCTCCCGAAGTTTCCGGGCATATTCATCAGCTTCTTTTTTTGCTTTTTCCTGCAGCATTAATTGTTTTATTTGCTCTTTAACGTTATCATACGCCAATATGCTTTCGGGCTTTCTATCCGTCACTTTGAACAGGTGGAATCCATAGTTTGTTTCAATAACGTCACTTATTTCATCTTTTTTAAGATTAAAAATTACACTTTCAAATTGTTTTTCCAGTTGTCCCTTCTTGATATATCCCAAGTCACCGCCGCTGGTTCGTGTGGGACCGTCAGATTGTTCCCGGGCAATGGTCTTAAAATCCTTACCATCCTTTAGGTCCTTCAGAATCTGCTCTGCCTTCCGGCGCGCCTCCTGCTTGCGGGAGTCCTCCGACTTGGGATCAATTTGGATAAGTATATGGCTGACCCTGACCTGCAATGGTTGTTTGAGGGCAGAAAGGTGACTTTCATAATAGGCCATTACATCCGCGTCTGTCACTTTGACCTTTTTTAAAAATTGCTGTTCAACATACTTTTGAATTAGAAGGCCTCGCTCCAGTTGAGAATGAAGCGTGTCTTCCGAAAGATTCCTTCGAGTCAGCTCATTTTTATATTCAGCATCACTGAGAAACTGTTTCTTAATAGCGTCTATCTCTTTAGTAATATCTTTATTATCAATTTTTATTCCCGCTTTACGGCTCTCCTGATAGAGAATTTCACGCCGGATCAGACTTTCGACAACCTCTTTTTGAATATTGGCAATCTGGGCACAGGTTAGCGGCTTCCCCATTCCCAGGACAGATCTTTGAACAAGGAGGGTTTCCCCGTTAAATTCTTCCATGGTAATCGTCGCGCCATTCACCACCGCCGCTTTTTCCTCTGTCTGAGGCTTCTTCGTATCACCCCACGCGGGTAAGACCGAAATCATAAAACCAAACATTATAGCCATTATCTGGAAACAAGAAATTCTTTTCAGAAACATGCCAACCTCCTTAGATCATTTCTTTTTAATTTTTTGCTGTTCTATTTCTTCCTTGTACTTCTGCGCGAGTTGTTCCAATTCCACCTTCTTGATCTGAGTCAGAGGTTCTTTCTCCAGAATGGCATCTTTTACTCCCTTATTCTTGTAGGCTTTCACAAGTTCCTCTCCGATAATGCAAAGGTTGGCATTACTTGCCTCGCAACTGCTCAAATTCTGGGTTGTCTTTTTCAACTGCGATTGAAGGGTATCCTTCTCGCCCTTAACTTTTTTCAGATCGCGCTCTAAATCCTTGTTATGTTGAGCCGCCTGATCATATTTTTTTCCTGCTTCCTGGAGTTCTTTTTTATTTTTGGCGGTTAACTCATCTGTTTCTTTAATCTTCGACTCAATCTTTTCCTCCAGATTGCGCGCCTGTTCCTTCAACTTTACCAACTGCCCGCCCAGAGCCTTCTTCTCATTATTCAGTTTATCCAGATCACTCTGGCATTTCTGTTCTACGGAAGCGGTTGCTTCGGTTTTTTCCTCTTCCGTCTTTTTCTGGACGAAGGCTATCTTCTTATTGGCTTCTTTAATCTTGTCCTGAAAAATCTTCTGTTCCTTTTTCATCTGCAATTGGCCGACGCCCAATCCGATCATCAAACCAATCACTATGGCAACTATGGGAATAATAATCTTTTGAAGCTGAGGTATCTGTTTCATTTCTTTTCTCCAAACTTAAAATCTTGCATTTAGATCCACCTGAATCACATCAATGGCCAGCGGACCACCGAAACCGGACTGTGGGCCTAACTGATTACCGTGTATTTCATTAGCAGTCAGCCACCGAGCCGAAAGCCAGAAGTTCTTGGACAAACCTAAATCAGCACCGAGAATCCATCCCTTGGCATCAGTGCCACCAAGATGGAAATCAGAGTCTGTAAAGGCATCCACAACAGCATCCGCCCCTAAATATTTATAATAAAGGTATGCTTTCCACTGGCCGAATTCCTTAATTTCCGGATAACCCACGGCCATCCCGATCTGATATCCATCAATATCCCCAGCATTAGGTAAACCCGTTCGCAGTTCAACGTCAGACAGGTCAAAGCCGAGGTTCCTCACATAGTCGCCGAGAAAAACGATATGAACAGGGTCCCAGAAGCCGATATCGAGATTTGCCGTGATATTGAACTCTCTGAACTCGGAGGCAAGGGCAAAATTATAGCCACTGGTTGCGATATTAAAAATGGTATTCCCTTTTTGCTGATACAGGGGGGCCGACCAATCCATTACGTCAGGATAGCTGGTATTGTTCATTACTCCCGTAATATTACTGAAATAATAGTAGGCTGTGCCAATCTTCCAGGAGATCCCTTTCTCTCGTTTCCTTTCCAGACCTAACTGACCGGCCGTGAGATATTTGCTGTTACTGGATAAGCTATCCTGCTGCAGGGGAAAGGCGCCGATGGTCAGAAAGGGTGTCAATGTTTCCGTAATGGGCTTATTCATCTTCAGGGCAAATCCCTCGAAGTTGAGGTTGGGGGACCAAACAAGATCCGAGTAAAACCAGGGGTTGGGTATCCTTCCCCCCTCGAAAGTAAGAAACTTCCAAGGATGCCACCTGATATAAGCCAGATCAAAATAAACTCCCTCCCTATCCATGTAACCCCCCATGGTGTCGTTCGTTGATATGGGGCTTGTACTATTTCCTGTTGTGAAGCGAATAATTGCCTCCACCTGATCATTGACCGGCACCTCCGCCCCGACACGAACCCTGTAGCGGAAATAATCATGATCAGTCGTGGTGTTCATCAATTGCGTTGGAGTGCTCGGTATAAAATAATAACCGTTATTCTGGTCAAAACGATCACCCTCATATCGCAGACGAATATCTCCTCCAAAACGGATACGTTTGATCCATTCCGGCAAGGCTGCGGCGAAGTCCATTTTTTTGATTTCTCTGGGAACCTCCTCCTGTACCTGAATCTTTACCTGCTCCTGAATTTCTTTTTTCAGTTCCTCATTCATACCTGCCGGAATCTTCTCGTTTTGTTCCTTGTCATTTGTTACGGCCTCTGGAGAAACATCCTTCTGCTCGTCATTCTTGACCGGCTCCGAAATACTTTTTTGGGGTTCCTCTGTTACGCCTTCCGTAATATTCTCGTTTTGCTCCTTGTCACTTTCTGTGGCCTCCGGAGAAACATCCTTCTGCTCTTCATTCTTGACTGGCTCCGAAATATCTTTTTTCGACTCCTCTCTAACGCTTGCCGGAATCTTCTCGTTTTGTTCCTTGTCATTTGTTACGGCCTCTGGAGAAACATCCTTCTGCTCGTCATTCTTGACCGGCTCCGAAATATCTTTTTTCAGTTCTGCCACAGTATTTGGCTTTTCTATCGATTCTTTCTTTAATTGCTTAGAAGTTCCCACACCTTTTTTTGTTCCAGCTTTATAGTAGCCGCTTTCGATTGCTTGTTTTTCCGATTCAAATAACACACGGTGATACTTTAGGACTTTGTCATAGTTGGGCATTCCCGGCAAATGATAGCGTTTAGTATCGCTATTTCCGACAACAATGACTCCGGAAGGTACAGATTCTTTTTTCATTTCCGCCGCAGTGCCCAGCGCCGTTTTGTCAGCGCTCATCTTGTCGCTTTTAGCGGTTTCCTTCGGCTTCTCCTTACGAACATTACTCTTAACAAACTCCAAGATATCTTTTTTCGGTTCTACGGCAACTGCTGCCGGAATATTTTCGTTTTGTTCCTTGCTATTTGTCTTTGAAACAGTAGCAGTAATCTTCTCTGGAGCTGCCGGCATTTCAGATTGCTTTACAAACCGGGCGGCTTCATCGGCGCTGACCACGTTCTTTTTTTTCAACAATTCCACCAAAGCCACCTTATCATCTGATGAAGTTGCCGCGCCCCTCTCCTTTGTGAACCGGGCAGCTTCATCGGCGCTGATAATATTCTTCTTCTTTAACAAATCCACCAGAGCCGACGAGTTCCCCTCGGCAACGTCTTTCTGGTTTTGTGAGTTGGAAACGGACGTGCCTCCCTGGAATGGCGCGTTCTGATGTTTGATTATTACCGGCTTGGGAGGAGCCGTTGCACAGCCTAAAAATATCAGAACCAGCAGTACTAAAATTAACTTGCCAAAATGTCTTTTCGTACTCGCCATAGGCATTTCCGCCACTTGTGTATTATGTCGCTTCATTATCTCCCTTTCCCCACCATTCATTTTTTCAGTCCTTTATTTTCATAAATGCTATAATCAGCTCTGAGAGTTTACTCTGATGTTCATCGTCCGCGGCATCCCGTCCGGCGGCGGCTCGCTGATCTTGATATCGCCGATGGACTGTTTGACCGCTTCATCCATCTTGTGATTTCCCGATGAACCGATAATCTTGTATTTGACAATCGAGCCTGTACTGTTCACACTGATCTGGACAATTGCCTGAAGTTTTCCTCTCGGGATTCCGCCGTTTTCATCCAGATGTTTCATAACCTTTTTTCTGATTTCTGTTTCCACGATCTGAGTATACCAACCGAATTTACTTAAAAGGGACAATCTTCCCATGCCGCCTCCGCCGTCCCCGGACAGGAGGCTTCTTCCTCCCTTTTTACCAACCAGCCCGAAACTGTCGCCTCCGGCTTTTCCCTCCGCATCCAATCCCAGCTTATCTCCGGCAGGGGTGTTATCATTCTCGTTATTCTGAGGTTCGTCCCTCGGTCCCTGTGCCGGATCTACGATCTCTTCCTTCTTCTGCATCTCCTTAACCGGCTCAGGCTCCGGCAGTTTCTCCTTCACCTGAACCGGCGGCGGTTTCAACAAGGTCACAGTAGCGACATTATCCCTTCTCCGTGGACCTTCACCGGACAGAACGTTCACTATGATGTAAGCCGCACCACTCAGAAAGACTACCACCAGGGCAATAAGACCCCATGATACTGTAGATGCTTGTTTTTTATCTTTATCGGACATGCGTCTTTAGTTTCTCCGTAATATTCCCCATAGTGTTACTTAACGAGTTTTTGTGTTACCAGTCCAAGCTGATTAATATCCAGCTTCTGCAGCAAATCCAAAACCTCAATGACGCTTTTGTACGATATTTTTTCATCCCCCCTGACCACCACCGGAAGATTGGGGTCCGCCGCCTTATACTGCCTAAGCCTGCTTTCCAGTTCTCCCATATTGACGGGAAAGCTGTCGAGATAGATGGTTCCTTCCGCGGTAATCGTGATAGCTTTCGTGGAGGGCTTTATCTTGCTGACCGCGGCGCTGGCCTTGGGAAGGTTGATGTTAATCCCTTGCACGGAAGCTGTTACAACAATCATAAAAACAACCAGAAGGTTCCAGGCCAGATCCAGCAGAGGAACCACGTTGATTTCATCGTACGTTTCATATTCCTCATAGGGGTTTTTTCTCATGACGCATCTCCTCTTTCGTTTTCCATCTTGAGAATAAATTCATCGATAAATACATTCATATCCGCGTTCATATCCCTGACGCGACCGGTAATATAAATGCTGGCAAACAGGGCGGGGATAGCGACGAGAAGTCCGGCAAGCGTGCAGGCAAGCGCCGAGGCAACTCCGGGCGCAATAGCCGTGAGATTCGCCTCGCCAGCCTCCGCGAGACTGGCAAAGGTATTCATAACTCCCCATACCGTTCCCAGCAAACCCAGAAAAGGCCCACCGGCAACGCTCATATTAATGATAAACATGCCGGCGGAAAACTTTCTGCTTTCATACATGGACTCCTTCTCCAGTGCGGCCTTAAAACCGTTTATGACCCTTTCGGATAATCCTCTCATTTCCTGAAGAGAAGATCCTTTTCTATCCAACAAGAGCTTTAATTCCTCGCATCCGGCAGCATAGACTCTGTAGAGCGACGAATCCTGCATATCCGGATTCTTGTCCAGAAGGGACAGAGGCTTATCTGTAAGGCGGAATTCCTTGGAAAAGATTTCGTTTCCTTTTCTGTTCTTCCTAATAGTTCCGATCTTCTGCGTAAAAACGACAAATGACCCGCTGCCCATGAGGGCCAAAAACCCGATGATGAGCCATCCATCGAGTGTGATGGTCCGGATGATGACTTTCATTAGATGCACAGTCACCGATTCAGAGCCTCCCCCACCAGCTTCTTCTTCCAGACAGGTTGTCAGTACGCCATCCGGTCCCTGTCCCTGAAAGGCAGCCTTCATCAATTCGCCCGACCTGGGCGCGTTCGACAACTGAACTTCATCAATATCTCCGGGAAAAGCATTGCCTCCTTTTTCCGAATTGCCGATGATGATGTCCGCAGACGGCGCCGGAACCGGCCCATTTAATTTGCTTGTTATCACTTCATTGCCGTCGAGATACATGGCGATGCGATTGTTCGGTTCCACAGTCACGGCCAGATGGTGCCAGCGTTTCGGGGTCAAAGCGACCATTTTGGGCGTCACGGTTGACTGCCCTTTACCGGAACTCAGGCTGCAATATGCATCTACATCCTTAATGCCGATCACTAAGGACTGTTTACCATCGTCCCAGGAGAAAATATGAGCATCACTTGCCGGCCCATTGAGACGCACCCATGCCGAAAAGGTAAACCCCTTGTTAAAATTCAGGGATGGGGATTCCATAATCGTCATTTTTTCTTCCGCCCCGCCGAACTGGGCGCCGTTTCCTATAACGGAGGGGAGATTGAGCTTTCCCGAAAATTTAGCGGCGTGATTGGCGTAGGCCGTTGAATCCTTTGGGGCGCCCTCCTTTTCATTCAAGTGATAGACAGCCACATAGTTTACATCGTATGTGCCGCCTACGTCCTGGCCGTCCGGCGCTGAGGAGTTGCCGTAATACATCCATATGGAATCCTGGCTGGAGCCGCCGGATATTCTGGGAACTTTGACCCAAACGAGCGCGATCTCTTCCTTGGGATCAAATTTTTCAATATTATACTTCAGCGGGGATTTATCATCGGCGGCAATAAACCTCAGATCTGATCCATCGGCTTTGGCGGCGGAAAAACTGAAGTTGCCCGTATGGAGGCGGATCAGCACCGGAATATCGGTCAAATTTTCCTTGATATTGGAGGCCTTGGACGAGGTATCAAACTGGATCATCTTTCTTTGCTTCCATTTTCCGTCCCACCAGGCATTCGCTTCCGGAGGAGCCATTACGCCAAGAAGAAAAGCCACTCCGGCAATAGCCCCCAATAATTTTATCGATAAACATCCCTTTGAAAAATAATCTCTCTTAGATATTCGCACAGTCTTTCTCTGTTCCTCCTTTTAATATACACTTTTTGTATTTATCGTTATCGTCATTGTCACTTATAAAATCGATAACTTTTACATCCAGCCATTGGGTCATGATATCATCAATCATTTGCGATGCGTTGGCGGCGCCGGCCGCGCCGATGCCAGAGGCATTGCTCAACATCTGGCTGTTCTGCGCTACGCTGCCGGAACCGGAAAGCGTCCCGATGCTGGTCGTTGCGGAAGCAGTACTGGGCACGCCAACGGAACCGGCCGTAAAGCTGATATTGTTGACGTTGAGCACCTGCGTTGCCGCGAGGACTACCTTTCCTCCGGCAATACCCGCCTCGCCAGCATCGATTATGCCCCGGATAGCGAAAAGATAAATATCTCCAGCAGGCGGCGCCTGAATAGGCCCGCCGGCGCCATCAGGAGCATAGGTCACGGCACGGATGCCACTGCCGACGGCGGGAGGACTGAATTGCAAAACCATGATAGGTTGCCCAGCATCATTAAGTTGGCCCGTTGGCACCAGTTTAGGCGGTGAGGCGTTGACTTCCGTTTTGGATCCCCGTCCGGCATTAATATTGCCGGTGTCGCTCCAGACCGTGATATCGCCGCCAAAGAATGTCATCACCCGGGACTCATTGACATTCACATCTTCAGTGGCGAAAATGTTGATGCTGCCTCCTCCTGCGGTTAAAATCCCCGTGCTCTGGACATCCGCCTGATTGGTGAAAAAAACGCTCTTGCCGACGTCCAGATTGCTATTCGTAATGATGAAGATATTGCCGTTTGCGGATGAAGTACTGACCTGTGTAGAAGTCATGTTGATGCCGCCGCCCGCTTCGGGAGGACCGAGCGTTGGCTTGATGACACTGGTTTCGGTCTGCTGAAGGAGTGCGGCGGCATCATCCTTATTGCCTGCGGACATGAGCAAGCTATACGCAGTACCCGCATCCTGCAGGGCCTTAAAAAACGTCCCAGCGCCGTCTAAAGTCATTTCCGGTTTATAACCCGATATGATAAGAAGGGCGCTCCCGTCCATTGACAGTAGGGGATTGTAGGCGTTGCCGATAGACTTGATCCCTTGTGTATCGCCTAAGTCAATATTACCGCCGGCCTGCATGACAGAGGCGCCTGGCCCAGCCTGCACGACCCCTGTTCCTCTTATATCGTTTTCTGTTATGTATTGGTCTTTATTGAAAGAGATATTACCGCCAGCCGACATTACTGAAACATCGCCTGGATTGATATTCTGGCCGAAATAGAAAATATCCAGAATATCCCGCCCGGCGGTAATGTCGGCCCTTTTGGGCAGGTAAAGCCTCAAGTTTTCAATGTCCTGCCCGGCCTCCACCTCGACGGGCTCATTATCGTTCTTATGCAGAGGGTCGCCGCTGGTATTGTGACTGATGGGGTTCATCAGTTGATCTATTATTTTTTCACTGTTTCCACCTGCTGGGCTCCCGTAAACATCAGACGGAGCCATATCCGACATATAGATCTCACTCCTACTTAAAATGATCGTTTTGTTCGATGATATTGTCTGGTAGTATCCGTCAATGTCGCCCCCGGCGAAAAGGCTGAGATTTCCCGTAGGCGAAGGCATCATGTAAAAGGTATTCTTGAGGTATATGTTTCCGCCGGCCTGCATCTCTACCGTAGCCGGCAGTATATTTTGATTATAACCATTATCACTATAATAAGGACTGTTGCCGTACATGGTGATGTTTCCTCCGGCATTCAGACGGACGCTTGTATTTGGCGTATATTGTAGGTCCCAATAGCTTGTTAAACCGTCACGGGCTATCGTCGGATTGACGACGGCGCCCAGTTCGATATTCCCCTGGGCGCTTATGTTCAATTGGGTGTCGAAGGCCTCGACGACAACCTTATCGGATGACGATTGGGTGTTCGCCCCGACATTGCCGCCGGCATAGATTTCCGCATTGCCTTGTTTAATCAGGAACCGGCCCCGGACATCGCCGCCCGCATATATACCGAGATTTCCCTGGCCGAAAGTGCCGGCCTGGGCGAGGAAGTCTCCCCCCGTGTGAATAGAGAGATTGCCGCCCGCCATGGTAACAATCCCCTGTGTCGTATTATACGAGGTTGTGAAGTCATAATATTGGGGTGCCCATATTTTAGGATCCGTCGAGTTCCCGCCAAACCAAGATGCATCGTAAGCCGCGTCCCAGGCATTTGAATTTGACGCAATGGACCATAGACCCGCTGTCAAGTTCCCGACATTTCTCCCTACATCGAGGGTGATGTTCCCACCCCCTGAGTAATTAGGAAAGTCCCATGTGTTATATATGTCTACATCTGCCAGAGTCGATTGCCCTGTGGTGCGGATTGAACCAAGTATTACTTGTTTGTTGTCGGGTGATTGTGCAACCGAGAGAACGATATCCCGTCCGACGGTGATATCGATATCCCCTGTGGCCGTTTGAATGGCCCCGCCGGCAATGATAAGATCCCGTCCTACCTGACCTTGGATGGAGCCTTCGTACGAACCCAAATTATACGTGGCGCCCCAATCAAACATGTAGTATGATGATATGGCTACTCCTATCTTAGTGTCATTGCCGGAAGCGAAGCGGATGGGCGCCTGTTCCGTGTAAACTATCTGGTTATCCGCGATGATCAGATTGCCCTGCCCGCGGACCGTCGCCATGTAATTGGCGCTTCCGAGGTCAGCGCCAGCCGTCAGGTTGAATGCCCAGGAGTTCCAAGGAAGGCCTGTCGTTTGTTGATTGTTCCTATATGGTGTCGGGGAATCCACAAGATAGTTGTTTATATTGAGATTGCCCGCAGCCAGCAGAGTCAGGATGCCCGGCTCCCCAGCTGACCCGTATCGATAACTTGTTAGATCAATGTCTGTCATCAGAGTCATGTCGGAGTTCGAACGCGCTTCTATGCCGGGCAGGAAATTAAACTGGCCGGTGTTCCATCCCTGCATGGTGAGATTCTGCAACAGTCTTGATTGAATCGCGGCGGCGTTTGCCATATAACTGATGTTATCCGAATTCCAGGTGGCGATCGTGGCCGCATTGATGGTGGAAACGTTATCATAAATCTGGAAGGCCTCGACAACGAAATTGGATACGCCGCTCACTGTCCCGTCGAGATTAATTTGCACATCATTCCCGTTGCGCAGCGCACGCAGATGAACCAACCCGCCAAGACCTGTTCCACTGGCCGAAGCATCTATCACACTGCCCGGATTCAGGTTCACATACCCACCCTCCGACGACAGGAGAACCTCGCCGCCATTCGCATTCGCCGCCGTGCCACGAACATTGATCAGACTGCCATTTTGTAAGTTCACATCATTTGCGGCATAGAGTTCAACCTGGCCGCCCATATTTCCTGACGCATCAATGGTTCCTAAAATATTGATTTGTCCGGCAGATTGATCGTCAGCGGTCAATATGACATTTTGCGCCTTCAGCGTTTGATTTTCTGCAATATCAATGTTCCCGATACGAGAACGCAGATTAACGCTTTGGGTAAAGCCGCCAGCAGTGAGGATACCGATGAGATTCGTCATGTCTGTAACCGTAAGATTATTCGCTTGGATATAATTCGTATCAAGGGTCAGCGTATCAAGCACAAATGAGCCGCCGGTCCCGCCGTTGGCTTGGCCCGACAGAGTCCCGGCAATAGTAACTCCTCCTGTTGGCGCCAATAATGTCACGGCACCCGCATCTCCTTGCGCTTCCGCGGAAACATCTATTACGGAACCCGCATCCAGAACTATGCTGCCGTTGTCCGTTCGCAAGGTAACTTTTCCTCCTGGCGCCTCACCAGTCCCCTTTGCGAGGATCTGGGCGCCGTCATGCAGGAAGATGCTGTCATTTGCCGGATCAGTGCCAGTGGCAACGAGATTTATATTACCGTCGTCCACCTGGATAATCGTTCCCTTTTTATTAATAGTGCCATCATTGTTGACTGTACCGTTCTGGATGGATGTCCCCCAAAACTCCAGCGTGCCGCCGGGAGTGGAAGTTGTGCCCGGAGTGCCGCCGCTGTTGGTTATTGTAATGGTTCCCAAGGGATTCGGATTATATGAGGAGAGAGGATTAATAGCGAAGTCATTATAATAATTGGCTCCTGTATAAACATGAAAATCGGCGGCTTGATAAGTTCCGTCTGTATTTAGTCCTGCGCCTGTCGTTATACGGGCGGCGCTAATCCCGAGGGCGGCGTTCCCCGTAGTCAGCGATCCGGCCCCCTGTAGAATCAGATCGTGCTGGCTGTTGAGTTGAACCGTGGTGAAGTTGTCAAATAGAACATCGCCGCTGCCGACGGTTATATTGTCCGCCGCCGCCGTGAAGGCGCCGGCGGTATTTGTCGAAGTAGGCAAGGCTGTCGAAGAGCTTCCCGACGAATTCTTGAAGCTTAGAGTCGGCGCTGCAAGGGAGACGTTAACGCCTGTATCGCCGGAAATCCGGGCTGCGTCGATGGTGATGCTGCCCAATACCGTAAGGTTAAAGCTGTCCCTGAAAAGTACATTGGTATTGCTTTGCAGAGTGATGTCCTCAAAGCCGGCAAACGTTCCCCAGAGTTTTTGTGTAAGGTATATACCCGGCCCGGAGGGTGTGTATGCGTCGGGAACAAAATAGATCTCCGCTCCATGCAGCGTTAAGATGCCGTCATCCAATTGGAGATTCCCCTCAATATCCATATTTCCCACTTCCCAATTAAAGGAATGGGAAGCGTGAAGCAAGGCTCCGGTCTGAATGATGGCCGTCCCATTGGGCGAAGCCAGGTTGACCTCGCCACTTCCGTTTGTTGTCACGCCCTGAAGTTGGGCTCCCGATCCCACCGTGATCGTGTTTTTGGCAGCCAGGGAAATGATGCCGGCCTGCAAAACAGACCCGCCCTCAATCGTCACCGTATCCGTATTATCCTTGTCCCCCAGGTCGATTTCTCTAAATCCTTTGCCGGAGAGGGCGTCGGCAGTAACATTTAACTGGTTGACCAATCCGGCAGGAACGGGACTGTTATAATCGAACCCCGCAGGCAGTGGAATGGTCGAGGCCAAAACGTAAACATTTTTCCCTCCAAGGTTTATCAAGCCTCCTTGATAACCGTCCAGGGCGGCGGCACTGACGGTGCCATCCAGAACGGTCGTATTGCCGGAGATTTTTACACTTCCGGCGTTGCCTGCCGTCAGCGTGAGTGTATCATAATGGCCTTCCGACAACACATCCGCTGCGGTCCTTACAGAGTAGGCCGTTGCCTGTGTACTTTGGATGGATGTGCCCGCCACAGCCGGATATCCGGCGACAACGGGATAGCCTTCCACGGTTACGGTTTTTTGGCCGGGCGCGATCGTGAGAGATTGTACATCAATGATATAGGCATTCGGCAGAAATGCATACTGACCATACTGAGACGCAGGCAGAAGGGTATACATCCCCGCGCTGAGCCCGCCGCCGCCTTCCAGATAGACAGCGGGCCCTGGCGCCATGATGGAATTGCCGCTTAAAACGATATAGCGTCCCGCTTTCGCCAGAGGGTCGCTGGACCCTTCGATGCCCGCCCGCCACTGGTAGGCAAAAACAGAACCTCCGCCGGAGGCATCTATCAAAGCGCCTTCCCTGACGATGACCTCATTGGCATTGAGACTGATATTGTATTGACCTACGCCCTTTTGGCCGGGGAGATTATCCGCTTCAATGGTCGAGGTGTTATTTTGGGTCACCCGATCCTGAAGCCACCATTGGTTATTGTCGTCGAGTACACCATAGTTGACCAGGGCATTTCCCGTTGTCGTCACAGTGCTGCCATCCGCCAGGTAAATGCGCCCCCCTGCGGATAAGGCGATAGTTCCCATGGGAGCCGCCAGGGTGCCCGAATTGTCAATATCTTTCCCTGCCGTAACGGTCAGGCTTCCGCCTGCGGAGTAGATGGGTCCGCCTACAGGATGATCAGAGGGAAGAATGGTGATCGTGCCGTCTGCTTGCAGGGTAAATGAGGAATAGCTTGTCGGATAAATCCGATCTGCTTTCAGCGTCATGTCACCGGCCGTGGCCAAAATCCCATTGTAGTTTGCTCCATAAAGACTGTCCTGCAGGCGAATGTCGCGTGTCGCCTCCAAACGGACGGATTGAAAACCGCTGAGCAAGATAGATCCTGTAACATCGATCCATTGGCCGGAAAGGTCTAAGTCGGCCAAACCGGCTGCAGGCGATGAAGATGCTGCATTGGATGTATTGAACACCTGTATCCAGGGAGAGCGCAGGGTTACACTATCGGTACCCGAACCGCTGATGATGGGAGCATCCAGGGTAAGTTGTCGGCCGATGGTCGCATCCATCGTCCCGTTGAACAGGAGGGAGTTTGCACTCTTTAGGGTAATATTATCAAACCCGGCAGTCACATAGCGCCCGAGGTCATCTCTTCCGATACTCAGTCCATTGTCGGAGTTTGTTTTACTTATCGTCAACGTCCCACCTTGGACGCCTGCCATCTTCGCCTGTGCGTTCACGATGCCTGCCAATGTCAAATTGTTCCCAAAGCTTAGAGAAAGACTGCCGGGGTTTCCGGCCATCTGAGTGCTTACGATAGATATGCCCGTTGACAGCGTATCTTCGACCGGCTGCGATCCCGATACATCGACAAGGGATCCCTGCTCCATATCGATATCTCCTATGTTCGCCGTCAGGTTTATCTGGCCGCCATTGCGCGGGGTGTAGTTCAGTCCTAAGCCTTGCATGGCCGTAGCGCCAAGTCTATTATAAGATGCGGCCAGAATTCGGCCGCCGTCGCCGATATCTATAGAGTTGTTTTTACTTGTTAAGCTTACTATACCGGCATCGGATTCAAGAGTTCCTTTCATATCGATGGCGCCATTGGCCGTCAGAACAATCTTTCCTTCCGGGGCCGTGCATATGACGGCCCCGGATGCCATCTGGATCCGGGCGTTGGAATTGACACTGGCTGTTGTTCCCTCCTCAAATGGTTGGGCCCCAGCTATTGCAATGATGCTGGAGACCCCCGCCTGATACGCCATAGACCCGTTGAGTCTGATCAGGTCGTTGCGGCCAGGCAAGACGTCTCCTATGGTTGGAAAATTCTGCACCGGCATCGCGGCACCTTGTCCAGAGGCTGCAGCCGGGATATTCAACCGCACCAGGGATGCAGAAAGGACGGTATTACTGTCCATCGTGATATCGTTGACACTGTTGAGATTAATTTGCGTGAAACCCGTATTTTCAAAACGGTTGCTAGCCAATATTAGCTGGTCCTGCATGGTGTCGGGAACGGCGCTCTCGGCATTAAAAGACGCCGGCCATGCGGCAGATGTAGAAGTTATGGAGATGTTATTTGCAGTGAGAGTGATCTCTCCGCCCATGGTCTTGCCATTGGCGTCGGGCAGAGCATAACCCCGGATATCGCCATCCAACTCAATGGTCGATCCCGAAATTGTCAGAGATCCCGCCTGTCCTGCCGTCACCATTCCCTTGGCGCTGATCCGGTAACCGCCGCTGACATCGACAATTGCTCCAGACTGGAGGAAAACACCCTGCCCTGACTGCTGCAGGTCGTTGATGGTAATCGTTCCCCCATCGATGTTCCCGGTAACATTGACAGCGCCGGACGTATTTCCAGCCAGGGGATTGTCCACCTTCTCTCCCGCCGTACTAAGCTCGCTTCCGGAAGCAAGAAAGATTCGCCCGTCCAAGGGAATATAACGGGTGGTATTAATGTTCCCCATGGAGTCATAGCCCGTTATATTGTTCTCAGTAACCAGGTATATATTACCGTTCGGAACTACAATCTCTCCGTAGTTTTCAATCTGGCGAGCCGTGGCATTGAATGTACCCATGGGCGCAAGCTTGATCAGTGCGTCATTTGTCGTGGAAATCGTCAGGTTGGCGCAGAGGGTCAGAGTACCCAGGGAGGCATCGTTCAGGATCTTGGAGGAAAGTACCGTAGTCTGATCTGACAGTTGACTTGTCAGGCCGAACCCCGCCGGCAAAACCTGCAGCAACTGGGATGTCGGCGAAACAATCTGAATATCATTGATCATATAGTCTGTAGTACTGCCGGCGCCTTGACCATAGATCGCGAGCGTCCCCGACCGGGGAATTTCCAGCCCCTGGGCCACGGAGAGCAAATAGGGCGATCCGGACGTCAAATCCACCGTCGTCCAGGTATTCTGAAAGACGCCTCGTGTCGCGGAGCCGTCGAGGCGGCCATTCAGGACAACGTTCGCGGCGCTCAGGGTCAGAGCGCCGGCATCGCCGCCTTCGGTGTTAGCGGCCACGTACGTTCCCGACACTCCGAGAATCTTATCATACTTAAGATAAATAGGAGCGTTGCTGATATCGTACATTTTTCCACCGGAGAGCAGTTTGGTAGTGTTCACTAAGCCCCCGCTATAATTTATTCCGCCTCCCGTAAAATCGATTTCTGCCCCATCCTTAACGATGATGTCACTGCTGGCGTTTGTTACTGTGATATTGACGGCGCCGCCATTGACGGCGCGCTCCATTGCCGTTTTTTCCCTGCCGAGGATCGCCGCGGAAATATCACCGATGGAGGAACCGCTTGTGACGGTAGTCGTTATCGTCTGACCTTGAAGAACTCCTCCCTTTTGTAAAGGGTCGTCCCTCAGTTCGACGCTATTGAGCTGGACACTGATGAGCTCCGCCGAGGCCGGCTCGTTGGTCCAGGCCCCACTCACGTTGACTTTACTTCCCGTGTCCAGCAAGACCCGCTGAGTGGCGTTCATTGTTACAATTCCGGAAGGGGCGTCGATGATCCCCTGGTGTAAGATGTACTGAGGGGGTGTAAACGTGCTTAATATGTAGCCTTCACCAGCAGGTGTGATCGTTTGGAGACCACCCATTGTGACCGTACCCTGCTGGTTTTGAGCGAAGCTGAAGGAATCGTCTGCCGTGTCCGCAGCAGTGGAAACAGGTATCTGGATGACGCTATTCGGCCCCGTGCTGATTATATCCGTGGCCCGGAGTTCAACCTCTCCCTTCTTTGTTACAGCGGTTACGGCACGTATAAGACCATCCTGATTGACCACCTTGCCGTACATCCCGATCATTCCGCTGTCAGCAATCAGTTGACCGCCTTCCCCGTTCACGGCCTGGCCAAAGCCGTCACTTACTAGAGCGACGAGCGCCGTCCGGGTCGTGTCCGGAGTCGGATCGGCCGTCAGCTTCAAGGCCGTACCAGCGATTAGTCCGATCTGACCAAAGGGGGAATTGATGACGCCGAAGTTTTCCACCAATGGCGCTATAAGAAAAACTGACCCATAGGCCGTAGCGTTGATCTCTCCTTGATTCGAAATGATAGCCTGGGGATTAAATGTTAAATCCGGGTAGTCCGATCCCGCACTTCCCTTATCCACATAGAAATTCAGTGATCCGTTGATGAAATCGTTATTCCGGATATTGAGCGCCGAGGCCACCAGCGTATTGACGTTCACCTGCGAACCGGGGCCGAATAGGATTCCGTTCTGGTTGATGAGATAGATTTTTCCGTCCGCTTTGAGCGTCCCGAAAATCAGGCTGGGATTAAGACTGTAAATCCTGTTCAGGGCAGCCCAGCCCGAATTGCCTTGCTGGTTGAAATAGACCGTGGCGTCGGCGCCGATGTCAAAGGAAGACCAGTCGATAATGGCCTGCGGCTGATTCTGCTGGATGACGAGCTTATTCGCGGTTGATGTATTGACACCGGAAATACCCACCTGGAGACCACCGGGTTTCAGAACAGGCAACGTGGTATTCGTCGGAGGTGTGACTGATCCGTTAAATCCGGGAATCTGCAATGTTCCCGCCTGCGCGATCACCGGCTGAAAAACAAGATAAAAACACAGCAAATAAATCATTGTGCGAAAGGAATCAGTCTTCATGGCATCCTCCTTACTTTTTCTCATCAAAAAACAGCCTTGAGTTTAAAATAAAACCGGTTGTCGTTTGCCCGTGTTTGGTCTGTCGTGTTCAGAGCTACAGCCCAGTCCAGCTCGTATTCCAGATATTTCGTCACTGAACCGCGGATTCCCGCCCCCGCCCCATCGAGAGTAATACTTCCTTTCTGAGCGGGAAGGGGATCCTTCACGTTCAGTTGGGCAATGTCATAGAAGATATAGGGGCTCGTCTGCAACCGCTTCCATATTCCGAATCTGGAAAAAGGATCCGGGAAAGAAAGCTCTATTGTGCCGTGTATCGCATCATCACCCTGCGCTTCACATTCCATGTATCCCCTTACGTTTTCCATGCCGCCTGCCGTGTATTCTTCATTGGGAATCAGCGGTTGATCGGCCGCTTGTCCGTCCACTTTTATTAAAAGCCCCATCCCCCAGGGCAACTTCTGGTTCCGCTGGATACCCGCTGTGACAAAGAGATAGCTCGCATTCCCCTTGTAACGCGCGCCCTCAAACTGACTCTGATCCGCAACCACCCCCCGGAAGGACAGGTTCAGACCTGCGTTGAACTGGGTCATCCCTCCTCCATCCTGCAGTACAGAGCTGTATGCAAAGGATAAGGGCATGTAGGTCACCGGCGTAATAATAGGAGAAGGGGTTGTATTTCCCGTCGTAGCATTAAAATCAACGCTGGACTTATAATCCTTGTAATCGAGGCCGATGGTGATATTGTGAGCGTAAAGCTTATAGGGCGAAAGGGGGATAACATAACGTGTGCCCAAGATCGTCCCCTTGCCGACCACTCTAAATCCATCACCCACGTCCGTATATGTATTACTGTCCGACCTGATACCGTAAAGGACCCACTGATGATCTAGCTCCCATGGTGCGGGCAGAATATAGGAGGCGCTGAAAACCTCTACCTCACTGCTGTCCTGGGGCGCCGTCTGGTACTGAAGGGAAAGGGAATGTTCCATTTGCCAGAGGTTGTCATAGCGGATCATGCCGTTCAACCGCAATGGATCCGTGTCATGACTGGCCCGGTCATTCAGTTCCAAACTTCCATGCAGGGGAAACCGGTCATCCACCTTCAATTCGACATCTATTGTACCCGGTTCGCTTCCGGGCGTCATTACGGGTTCCACCTTGAAATCCTGATTCCTGTTCATCCGGCCGATTTCCTGCTGGACTTTCGGCAGATAGAGTATCTCGCCCGGATTAAAAGACTGCACATCTCTCATCATCTTTTCCGACGTAAAATACCGGTTTCCTGAAATCTTCACCCGGCCGATCCGGCTTTCGATCACCTGTAATTTGACGATGCCGCCCTTGATTGTCTGTTCCGGTATATTAACCAGAACAGCGGGATAGCCGGCATCGTGATAGAGCTTCTCCAGGGCGTCGCGGGCCTTTTCCACATCCGCCGCGGTTTTCCCGGCGCCGGTGAAACTCTTAACCGCTTCCTGCAGCTTTTCTGCAGAAAAAATGCTGTTTCCCGAAAGTTCAAATTTTCTGATTTCGAAAGTCGCCGCCGCTTCATCTCCCGCAGCCCAACTCATGGGCAGGGAAATATGAAATGCCGCCATCATAAGAAAAAGAAGGAAAAAACGCCTAGCCAGGCTTAAGCTGTCTGTCATTTTTCTACAGTTCCTTCTTTTTTGGCCTCAGCCTCTGTTATCCTATTGACGGTCACGTCACAGGATAGTGTTTCACCGCCAAAGGGATTCCGGTAATCAATGATTATGAACTTATCATTGACATCAGTTATACGGCCCACCAGATGAGCAGTGCGGACGAGGCTGCCCTTGCGGGCATCAATATCAATCTTATAGACATTATCTTCCACGCGGATCCGTCCGGAACCTAACGGCGTTTGCACCACATCCCCTTCTTTTGCCGAAAACCGGATGACAACATCTTCTCCGGTTACACTCTCCACGCGTCCCGGAATGGCGGGATCCATTACGAAGGTCTGTCCTGTTTCCGGCGCCATGCCCTTGCTGGATTGGTATTCGCTAATCGTCATTTTCATTTCTTTTGGCCTTTGGCGAATGCGTGCCATACGGATGACGTAATCTTCCTTATTCCTTTCGGGAATGTCTTGTGCCGTCAATTCCACATGACGCATTTCTCCTTCTTTCAGACCTGTTAAATGCCAGGCGAGTCGCTTCGCGATATCATCCTCAAAATTTATTTCTTTTTCGTATATGGGTTTTTCCGAAGGACTTTTGATGACGACAGGCACAGGATCAATCTTATCCCGGACAAGATAGATATTCGCCTTCGGTCGGTCTTTTTTTGCGGCGGTGTCATCCGTCGCCGCTGCAATTTCTCCGCTCGGTAGCAGACATTGAAAATGAATATAGGCAAGGTCATTGGGCTGTGTCTGCCTTACACTTCCGGAAGTGGCGCATCCCGCAAGAACCGGCAGGAGCAAAAAAACGGCCAACATTAACTTTCGTGCCCAATTTATTTTCGATAAATTATTTAGTTTCATGATTGATATCTTTCTCCTCTTCTTTTTCCTTTTTGTTTTTTTTCTCTTCTTTAACGACGATGGCGGTATCATCAATTTCTTCAAACTTCTCTATCCTTCCCAGGCTGCCCTGGGTGAAATTGATCTTGATATAGCCGGTAATTTCACCATCGATAAGCTTCCTGATGACTTCGATGAGTTTTGTCATCCTATCCATATATAATCCTTAAGGACGTCACTTTAAATTGCATTGAAATGACTTGAACGGAAGCGAAACTAACACAGCTTTGTTGCAATATTATTACAGTCTCATGAAAGATTGATAAAATTGAAAGGGGCTCCCAGAGGAGCCCCTTAGTTGTCAAACCGACAAAGTAACCGGTAACATTATGTTACGGAAGTTGTGGTGATACCGGAACTTGACGGGCCGGATAATTCATGTCCGTCGTTTTCACTTCTTTCATCTCTTTTGGCGTCGAATAGAAATTCGACTTGGGTGGACCAATAATGCTGGTAAGCTTCGCCGGGTCGTTGGCATAAGCTTCCAACCCAAGGATAATCGGGTTGTTGATGAGGTCTGTGAAATCCGGATTAGTCGAATCATAATAGAGCCACTCCAGGGTCCAGAAATCGTAGCGGCCGTTCCGGATATTGACCCGGGAGGGCGCCTCACCCTGGTAGGTAAGAGCAACGACATTGGGAAGACTATTAACTGCGCCTATTGGACTATCCGCATCGGCATAACCGATGGCGCCGTAGCCGTTAAATCCGCCAACGCCGTTGATGCAGGCCAGCTCTTGGCTCGTACCGTCGTTGAAATAGCCCTTCCCTCCATTTGCCGCTGCCTTGGTTATTAAATTGTTACCCCAGCCGTTGCCCCTAATGACGGAAAAGTCCAGGGTCGCGTGGCTGCCCGAACCCGCATGGCGCAGACAGGGGACAATGGGGTCACCGGGTACTTCAGTGTTAGTATTGTCCACAACCAGGAAGTCATCCCCTAAATCCTTCCACGAAGTAACAAGGCCGCTGAAGATATTGACGGCCATCAGACGGGAGATGTTCGAAATCGTCTGCCAGCCCGCATCAGCCGGTCCCGGTGCCGGCCCGCCGACGGGATAATCGTTAGACCTTTTGATGCTGTTGTTCGCAAAGAACCCGTAGGGAACGATGATGGGGTTCTGGGAGGACAAAACGTTGGGAACCGTTGTACTTAGGCCGGCGAAGTTTCTATTGGCCCAGGTTAACACACCGCCGCCTTGTGGCCCGTTCGTGGCACCCCAGGATTTCTCTTGAAAACTGGAAGCGGCCACATCCGAGGCTGCCAGGGTCACCGGAACGCACTTTGTCGCCGTCGCTCCGCAGGAACCCTTGGGTGCTGCCGCCGGCCATGCCGTCCATGCACAAACGGACTCATCAAGCATCAGCCTGTAGTTTGATTGGCCAGGGCACTGTGCAACTGCAGGGCTAACATATGCAGAACCGTCATTATCTTCCAAGGCCAGAATGCCGTCAAAGGAAGCCTTGTTGGAATAACGCATATAGACCGTGTCTGCCCCACCGCCGAAGGTTGCCTTTACGATAAAATGTTTGCCATCATTCGACAAACTGCTGAATACGCTACCCGCATCGGCTCCAGCAACATTAGCAAGGTAATCCCCAATGGATATCTGCCAGTAGGAAAACTGTGCCGAGGCGCCGTAAAGGTTGATATTATGTGTGGCCGCGGTTGCCGCGCCGGCGATGGCCAGCATGGCGGTTCCCGCGATCAGCAAACCTAATAATTTTTTGATCTTCATTTTTTTATTCTCCTATTAAGAATTGATATTTATTTGTTGAAAAACATTACATATTCTGCCTAGACTTCCGTCGTTCTTCTTCTGATGCCCACAAGGCTAATAAGGCCGGAGCCCAAAAGCCAGATTGCCGCGGGAACAGGAACAGCAGAAGGTGCGCCGACCGTGGTCGAACCATTGGCATTCGTCGTAATCATGGCGACCGGAAGGCCGCTTTGGACAGCGCCATCAGGACTATTGGAGTAAAAGTAGAGATACTGGCTCACAGAACCGCCGGTTGCCAGGGCCGCTAAAGTCGTGCCACCAGAACTATTTAGAGTGGCTAGACCCGTACTGGGATTAATGAATCCGTCCATTGTGCCTCTTCCAAGGCCGCTTTGTTCCATCAACGCATAAAACGTATTCAATGAGCTAGTCTGACCCTGCACTACGGTCTGACTGCTACCGGCAACGTTATAATTAACCGACCACATGTTACTATTTGCGTTGTCCGCCTGCATGTACATGCTCTTCTGACCTCCTGTCGTAGGACCGCTTGTCCAGAGCGTATTGGCAGTCGAGTCAACCACGTAATATTGAACCTCGAGATTAGCCATTGCCGCACCAGGGAATTGAGACAGAGCAAAATTGCTGGTGTTGTAGGTCGTAGTAGTACTGATGGGAGAAGTGGCATTGAATGCACCCAAATCCGTCAGGACCTCTTTATTACTTCCTCCTGTAACGTCCGAGACTACCCGGATCAGCTCATCGTCCGTGAAATACGCCATGGCCTGCCCGGCAAAACTGAACATGAGCATAAATACTGCTGCTAAAACTAAAAGTTTACTTTTCATTGTTTTCTCTCCTGAGTTTTGGAATGTATTGTTTATTGTTTATACTTTCCCTCAGGCAACCCGGCTATCCACAACACAATTGTGGACCCTCGGCTTTCCGTCACCCGGTTCCCCGGATTTTGGCTTTATCTGAAGTTGGCTGCGGTTTATCCCTGCAACCAAACCTATCTTCATCAATATTATTTTTCCCTTCCATCACCTCCTTATTATTTTTTTTTGAGCCTATTGACTTTTCCGAAAAAAAGCCCCAATCAAGTACAACAAGCTCTCGATCCGGGCTTTCTGTTACCTTTTTCAGGTCAGCGAAGTACCCTGTATATCAAATAAAAAAGCCCGAATTAAGAAATGCAACCTTCTCAATTCGGGCTTTCTGGTTCCAAACAGATATTTCTGTCAGTCAGCAAAGGACCCTGCAATATTTTAACCCATTAGAAAGTAGAAGACTTTCTAATGGTTATTACTTCTTTAGAATCTCTTCAAACTTCTCGATTCGCCCGACGTTTCCACGGGTAAAATTTACTTTGATGTAGCCGGTGAATTTTTTTTCCATTAGGGACTTGATCACTTCAATAATCTTCTTCACTTTGTCCATCGGTTTTTATCTTTAATTGAATGCCTTGTTCTAACTTGAACCCGCCGCTTGCGACAATCTTCTAACATGCAATTGTTACATCATTATTACGGACAAATGAAATCTTCGTGAATTTTAAAATGCCTTATAATAACAATGTTTTATATTTTTTTGCCGTTTGAATCTCAAATGATAGTGAAGTTCCGGATCAAGATTTATTTTTACGCTCTCCCGCACCCACTGTGCCTCTGAACCCTGCCTCGCTATTTTACTTTTTTATTTTTCGTGCATATTTATATCAAATCATTATTGCAATTTGATGAAAGGAAAATGACATTATAAATAATTTTCAAACTATTTTCTTCATTCCTTTTACCAAGAAATATTTCCGCAATTCTAGATAGTTACGATTTTGAAGCTCTACGCAGTATCCAGAGAAGAGCCAGTCCGGAACCAAAAAGTGGAAGCGCAGCGGGGATAGGAGTTGGGGTTGGGGCTGGGGCCAGACCTATACCTGAACCTGAACCGCTGCCTGATCTTGGTTCTGGCAGCGGAAAAATGATAATGATTAGTTCACCTGACCCGGCATTGCTGCTGCTTTTAGCCATATTCGTAGACGGAGACCAGCCGGGAGTTGGACTTTCGGGGATGTTGAAATCACTTCTGTTGTCATCGTTGAAGAGGATGGCGCGACTGACACCGCCTGCATCGCCGTATGTTCCCGCCGGAGCGCTAAAATTTTTAACAACACCTTCGCTGAAGATGAAAGCGTAATGAAAGGAATCAGATACCGGATAGGAATACCCTGTAACATAGCCGAATCGGTTGCTGTAGTAGGCGCCGCCATAGGTCCCTCTGAGGCTCACAAGATTGATCAGCTTGCCATAGTCCAATTCGTTGGCGTAGGAAGGCCTCGAATCGCTGCCGCCGTAAGACCCTTCGGACTCCTCTTTTGGAGTGACGAAATCAGCAATGGAATACCCCGCGGTATACGCCATAACGACGCTTGCCGACATTAAGGAGCAGACAATTGCTGCTATGCCTTTAATCCCTATTGGTAAAGATTGAAACATTTTTTTCATTTTCCAGTCTGTTCATTTTTATCTCGTGTTCTTCTTTATGCGTATTATTATGAAAAAAGCCCTCATCAAGAAAAATTAAATATTTTCGATTCGGGATCTTTGTTTTTTAACAGCTGCAACAGTTTATCCCTTGGCTAAAGCGTCTTGAAACTTGCTGCTTAGATTATTATGCTACAGGAAAATTGTTACATTTTGATGAAGATTAGGTTAAATAATTATGATGCGCTGCCTAATTTATAACTTGAGGCTGCCCACGCTCATGACTGTCTGGATCAGGGTAAGAACGATAAACCCCACGAGCAATCCCATGACGATGATAATGGCCGGCTCCAGCAAGGTCAGCGCCCGCTTGACGCTGGTCTTGAATCTTTCGTCAAAGATCTGATGAATTTCAAAAAATATTTCCTTCAGGCTGCCACTCTCTTCGCCGACACGAATCATATTCGGAATCATGGGCGGCAAATATATTACCTGTGAAAAGGAATCAGCGATTTTCTTGCCTTCCCTGATTTGAACCGCCGCGGTTTCCAGAGACTCCCTCAGGCTCGCGTTGCGGATTAGGCCTGTAGAGAGGCGCAGGGATTTGATGAATTCGACTCCCGCTTCCAGCATGGCATGCATGGAATAGGAAAACTGCGACAACTCAAGATTCAGGATGAGATTGCCAATCAATGGCACGCGAATCAATTTTTTCTGCAGGCCTTCTAGCCGGAATTTTGCCGGATATAACCTGCTCAGAATATAGATAACCGGAACAATCGCCCCAGCAATGAACATGTTCTGCACACTCAGCCACCTGCTAAGAGTGAACAAAAGCTTTGCTGCTGCCGGCAAATTGTTCGCCGAGGCGCCAAAAATGCCCAGAAATCGCGGTACGATGAACTGAAAGATGATGATGAAAGTAACAAAGCTGGTGACAATCAGAAAAGCCGGATAGACCATGGCGTCCCTGATTTCTCCGCGGAACTGAATCTGAAAGCGCAAATACTGAGCGATGCTGGTGAAAGCATCGGGGAGCCTTCCTATCTCCTCATTGTTGTGAATCATGTTGACAAGAAACTGGCTGAACTTGCCTGTCTCCTGAAACGCAGCCGTGACGCTCTTGCCCGACCGGATATGGGTCAAGATGAAGGAGAGGATTTCCTTCATTTCCTGCTTGTCCGCCGATTGCATCAAGATTTCCACGGCCTTGTCGATCTGCATCCCCGAACGCAGCAGGGTGGCAAGTTCCCTGGCCATGTAGTAGGTATCCTGATTGTTGATCCGCCGCCTGCTGGCGAAGGTTATTTGCCCGCCCGCTTTTTCTTTGAGATTGATGACGGTCATGCCCCTTTCTTTCAGGCGTGCCAGCGCATCCTTGCAGTCCGCGGCGGCAATAACGCCCCGGCTTTCCTTCCCCGTCTGATCAATACCTACATAGGCGAAGTCGTTTAACAAACCCGGAGCACCTCCTCAATGGTGGTCAATCCTTTCATCACCTTGATCATGCCGTCCTCCCGCAGGAGGCGAAAACGTGGATTGGCGCACACCGCCTGCCGTACGGCTTCCAGCGACATTGTTTTCAGGAACACTTCTCTTAAGTCATCCGTATAATCAAAGAGTTCAAAGATGGCGGTGCGCCCACGGTAACCGGTGCCGGCACATTGCGGACATCCCTCGCCTTTCATATAGGCCGGGCCGCCGGGGATGAGTTCGGCAAAGCGTTTCATGATTTCGAAAACGCCGTATTCCTGCAGAAGATATTCGGGAGGCGCATTGGGACGGCTGCAAAATGGACAGTTGCGTCTGGCGATCCGTTGGGCAATGAGACCCGTTACTGCGGCGTTGATGAGGTATCCTTCTATGCTCATTTCCATGAGGCGGAAGAGGCTGCTTGGAGCATCATTGGTATGAAGAGTGGAAAGAACAAAATGCCCGGTCAGCGCCGATTGAATGGATATCTCCGCCGTTTCCTTATCCCGGATTTCTCCCACCATGATAACATCGGGGTCATGGCGCAGGATGGACCGCAGGGCTCCTGCAAACGTTAGGCCGATTTCGCTTTTTACCTGAATTTGATTGATGCCCTGTAATTGATATTCTACGGGGTCTTCCGTGGTGATGATTTTTCTTTCATCGCTGTTTAAACGGGTCAGCATGGAATAAAGGGTTGTTGTTTTTCCCGAACCTGTCGGGCCTGTCACCAGCAGCATGCCGTGGGGACGCCGGATTACGTCGGTGATCATGCGCCGGTGATCCGCCTCCATTCCCAGATTTTCCAGATCGAAGCTGAGTTTTTCCCGGTAAAGAAGACGAAGGACAACTCCCTTGCTGGTGACTGTAGGAATCGTCGACACACGAATATCGAGCAGATGGGATGCAATCCTCGTGGAAAATTTGCCGTCCTGGGGGAGACGCTTTTCCGCAATATCCAGACCCGCTAGAAGCTTGACGCGGAATACGGCCGCCAGATAAAATTGCTCTTCGAGACGTTCCTTCTCATGGAGGATG
>CAVQCU010000090.1:0-12791 GCA_963710995.1 uncultured delta proteobacterium | reverse complement strand
TATTGTTCTCCACGAAATCCCATTCGCCTTTCTGAATAGCCATGAGCACCTTGAAGACGTTGGCACCGGCAGAAAAAGCACGTGGATCGTGATTGGCGACAACCAAACCTTTGAAGTCTTTTTCAACGATATCGCAGCTGGCTTTGATCATCTCGACAATGCTGTCGTCGATGGCGTTCATCTTCGTATGGAACTCCAAACAGGCCACGCCGTCGCCGATATCGACCAGACTAGCGCTGGCGTTTTCCTTGACAACCTTTTTCCTTTCTTTAAGGGAGGGCAGCAAGATGATCTTCGCATTTTCCTCAATCTTCACATAGCCCTTGGCTGCAAAATCATAGTAGTACTGACTATCGTCCTTCTTAGTATAGAAGGATTCGCAACCTGCTTTCAGCATTTCTTCGATCTTCTTGGGTACCTTTTTCTTAAGCTTTTTCATGACGTCAACTGATGCACGCACACCCACGGCATCCCATTCTTCGAAGGGACCGAGCTTTTGATTGTAACCCCACTTTATGGTGTTGTCGATATCCATTACTTTGTCGGCGATCTCGGGAATCCGGTTCGCGGAATAAATGAAAAGGTTGCAGAAGTATTCCCGGACTAAGTTAGCGGCTGCATCATTTCCGTTGAAAAGAACTTTCATCTTGGCGCCCACGCCACCTTCGGCCTTATTAGCTTCGGAAACTGAGGCAAACTGAACCTTCGGCGCCGGTTTGTATTCCAGGGTCTTATAATCGAGAACCAGTTTGAGCTTCTTGCCCTTTTCATCTGTCGTTTTCTTGTAGAAACCCTGCTTCGTCTTGTTGCCTAGCCATTTTTTCTCCATCATTGCGGTCAGGAAATCGGCAGGCAGGAACAAGTCTCTCATTTCGTCATCCGGAACGGCCTCATAGAGATTCTTCATCACGTGATGGCCCGTATCAATGCCTACAAGGTCCATCGTGCCAAAGACGGCCGTACCCGGGCGCCCCATGGCCTTCCCGAAGATGGCGTCAATTTCCTCAATCTTCATATCTTTTTCAACCATCAGGCGGACTACATTGGCGATATCGAAAATACCGATACGATTCCCGATAAAGTTCGGTGAGTCTTTGCAGACGACAACGCCCTTACCCAGAACGTCTTCACAGAATTTAATCATGCAGTCGACGACTTCTTTCTTCGTGTCCTTGCCAGGAATGATCTCCAAAAGCTTCATATAGCGGGGCGGATTGAAGAAGTGGGTGCCCAGGAAGCGGGCGCTCATTTTGGCGCTGAATTTCGCAGATATATCCTTAATGGGAATACCGGACGTATTTGTGGAGATGATACAATCGGGCTTTACGGCTTTTTCTATTTTAGCAAAGAGGTCCTGTTTTATTTTCAGGTTTTCGACGACAACTTCGCATACCCAGTCGACATCTTTCAGCATACCCATGTTGTCTTCGAGATTGCCGATTTTGACCATGGATGCGTTTTTTTTCGTATAGAAGGCGGCGGGTTTTGCCTTTATGATGCCCGCCAATCCTTTGGCAGCAAAACTGTTTCGCCATGCCGGACTTTTTTCCGTCAGGCCTTTCGCCTTATCCGCGTCTGTCAGTTCAAAGGGAATAATGTCCAGAAGGACGCATTCGATCCCTGCATTGGTCAGATGGGCCGCGATAGTGGCGCCCATGACGCCTGCACCCAGAACAGCTGCTTTTTTAATTTTATAAGACATACTTTCCTCCTCAGAGATATTACTCTAGTGCGGCGCCGATGTATGCCATGGAAGGTCGCATCGACGTCCGGCACCGGGTTATAAGTTGTTTATCAATATTAAATAGTGAAAGACTCGTCGGCAATTTCCAGGGCGATCTTGTCTGCGGCCTTGATGGTTTCGCAACGACCTTTAATGGTCGGTATAATTTCCGTCGCGAAGAATTTGGCCGAAGCAATTTTTCCTGCATAGAAAGCAACATCTGCGTTTTCACGGATCAAGCCGCGCTGTTTACCCTTGGATTCCTCGGCGCCGACTTCCTTGTATATTGCTTTGAGTTTTTCCTCGGCTATACATGCAGCCTCTATAAGAAAATGACCCACTAGAACGTCACCGAAAATATCCAGGAACGGAGAGGCATACAGAATGGGCACGAGGAAATTTCCGCTCTTTCCGAGGCTAGCCAATGTCATGGTTAGTTCCACCACGGCATTGAAGGCATCTTCCAGCTTAACGGCGTACTTTTTGAGATCTTCAATGGCCTTGGCTTTGGCGATCGTTCCGCCGATTAGTCCCATCATGGCCATTAAATTGGCACCCTTGCGCTGACCCAGCTTTCTCCCCACTAGATCCAGAGACTGGATACCATTAGTTCCTTCGTAAATACTGGCGATTTTGCAGTCCCGCAGATACTGTTCGACAGGGTATTCCTGGCAGTAGCCGTAACCGCCGTAAACATCAACAGCTTTATTGCATACATCGAATCCACGATCGGAGGAAAATGCCTTGCACAGAGGCGTGAGTAGTTCCACAAAACCATTCCATTTTTCCTGTTCTTCCTTCGTTGAAGACGATGCGGCCATATCCATGCAGTAGGCCGCAAAGTAATTCATGGCGCGAATGCCTTCCACGTAGGATTTCATCCACAGCAGATCCCTGCGGACATCCGGATGCTGAATGATGGCCACGGCTTTGGCTTCCGGGTTCTTCATTTCCCATACCGGAACACTCTGGATTCGGTCCTTGGCATATGCAACAGCATGTTCGTAGGCGGCGGTGGCATGCCCCAGTCCCTGCATGCCGACTTCTAGGCGGGCCGCATTCATCATTTGGAACATGACCTTAATGCCTTCACGTTCCTTTCCGAGAAGCTCACCGACACATTTGCCTTCGTCACCGAAATTTAGCGTACAGGTGGCGTTTCCTTTGAGCCCCATCTTGTGTTCCACGTTGCCGGTATGAACATCGTTCAGTTTCCCGATGCTTCCGTCGTCATTTACCTTGTATTTCGGAACGATGAAAATGGAGATGCCGGCTGTTCCGGGAGGATCACCTTCGATCCTGGCCAAGACCGGATGGATGATATTCGGTGCCAGATCGTGGTCACCGGCAGAGATGAAGCATTTGGTTCCCGTGATGCTGTATGTGCCATCCGGCAACCTCTTGGCCGTCGTTTTCAGCGCTCCGACATCGCTGCCTGCACCAGGTTCTGTCAAGCACATGGTACCGCACCATTCACCGGCAAACATTTTGTACATATATTTATTTTTCTGCTCTTCCGTCCCGAATTTCTCGATCAGGCCGGCTGCACCAAGAGTGAGGCCGCCATACATGAGAAAAGCGATGTTAGCGGCGGCAAATAATTCTGTATATGAATTACTAACGACAATCGGCATTCCCTGTCCACCGACATCCGGCGATTCCATGGGGCACATCCATCCGCCGTCCTTGAATTTCTGGAAAGCATCCTTAAATATTTTTGGCGTCGAAACTTTGCCGTCCTTCAGGTTGCAGCCTTCTTTGTCTCCTTCCGTGTACGTGGGAAGGATGACGTTGATGGCCATTTTCTCAGCCTCGTTCTGCATCATTAACACGTCATCCTTGGAGAAATCCTTGAACTTCTCCGTCGCAAACAACTTCTCAATGCCAAACTGTTCAAAAAGGATAAACTGCTGATCCCTCGTATTCACTAACCCGTTGCTCATAAATGCCTCCTATATTGATTTGATATATGAAATTAATGTCCCTATGCTAGGGATCCTCTGAAAATAAAGACCTACGGAGAAATTTCTTGTCAGTAATGATTCCCAGAATATGATTCTTTATTGTGTTCCGGCCCGAGTCTGCAAAAGAGGATAAAGCAAATGCGGACAGTTTTGTCACATTCGACTTAAAATATTTTCCAATTTTTACATAGTTATTTAAATATCCATTTCTGACTCATGACTCGAATAGCTATGAATCATTTTCGACTTCTGTGTTGATCTGTTCAATGGCAGCAACTGTTAAAACGTTCCTGCTGAATGTTTCTTCAGTCTTCCTACCCGCATAGAATCATCTGGGACTAGAGCAGGAATCTCCGAAATAAGCCTCAAAAAAAGCGGGCAAGACCACTACCAGAGCGGTTTTAGAATGGGTTGCAGTTCATTTTCTGCAACCCATTCTAAAATTTTTCTCACCCAGGTGTTACCCGGAAAACGGCATGCTCTTACCAGACTTTCTTTGGTGCAGGCAGTGCCCGATGATAGAACGGGAAAGCCTTTTCCTCAGTATTGGATCCCATCATGCTATCAACACAGAGAGTGGCACTCAGTGCTGCAGCATCTACACCGCAACCCCACAGACGCTTGCCATACTGGTCACCGGCAAAATACAGACCTTCGATATCCGGGGATTTTACATCAATTCTGTCCTGCCCTATCGGTTGGATCCAGGCGAAGGCGTGGTCAGTACACATCCAGAGCAAATAATCCATTTCACTTGCCCATTTTTTCGCTCCAAAAGTTCTTTTCCACCAGTTTTCATTCCATGATATAACTCTTTGGACCTTTTGAGGAGCTCTCATTTCCTCGTGGGTCATTGCAGTTGAGAATATCCATCCGTGCTTGCCCTTGGGCGCTGAACCTGTTTCACTGGTTAGAGAGGGGTTGGAGTTGCTTCCCTCTGCGCAATTAGCCAGATTCCACAATACCATGTCGATACATCCACTGTACCCTTCCTCTGTTCCAATCACATCGGGCATGTATATGAAGCTTCTCTCTTCGATGCCTTTTTCCGCCCATATGTTGGACTTCATGTTGCCATAACCTGTAATCATGCCGGCGCCCCAGAATTTGTTCTGAACAGAATCGACAAGTTCCTGCGGGAAATAACGGGGATGAATTACATTAAGCATTTGCTTGGAGGGAACGTTGCAGATTACTCTATCTGCTGATACCGTTTCAATGCCTTTAGCAGTCTGGTAAGTAACCCCTTTAACTACACCGTTATCAATGATCACTTCGGCAACGGGAGAGTTTCTGAGGACTTCACTACCGTTGTCTTTAATTACCTGTTCCATTAACAAGGCAAAGGATATGGTGCCGGGATTGGCAACTGTCGCGCAGGAGCCTTCAACCAGGTTCATTTTGATGGGACCTGCGGTGGCCATGTGTCCCAGTACGTCCGGTGCCGGAGTCAGATTGAGATCAGCCTGTCCAGTTTGTGAGGCAGCTAGGACTTTTATATAGTCATAAGCTTCCTGATGAACGTTTTTTGCCCGGATCCAGTGTTCAAAAGACATATGCGCGGTTTGCGCTATATCTTCGAAAGTCATTAAGGCCATGTCGCGAAGAGCTCCCATGGTTGAAGCGAAGCCTTCTTTGCTCATCCATTCATAGGGCTGATTTTTGGCTACCTGATAAGTCTTGTTGCCCTTTTTATAGTCAATGAAAGCAAAACCGACATTGCAGGGCATATCCACAGGTTTTTCAAGATAGTTCATCAAACAGTTGATTTTACCTTTATTGCCCCAGAATAAACCATGGCCGGTGTCAATGGTATATCCGTCGAACAACCCGTCATTGAAACATGTTTCCAGATCAGGTGTGCATTTAGGTATCCAGGCACCGGCCAATGCCAGGGCGCGCCTAAAACCATTGGCATCCAGTTCCATACCGTCTATGCATACCTTGTTTCCCTTGCCAACGAAGGATGCAAGGCGCCCGCCGATAAATGGGTTTCTCTCCAGTACCAGCACCTTCTGCTTAAAATCCCTAGCCAAGATGGCTGCCGATCCCAAACCGGCAACGCCAGATCCAACTACCACCACATCGTACTTTTTTGTCATGATCGCTCTCCTTAAATTGCAATTAAATTAACATTGATGCGTTGCGCACTGGTAAGCATGACCTTTCCCGCTGAAGAAATTGGATGTTTCCGCTCTCGTGGAACACCCTTTAGAAAAGATCAACTCTCTCCGGAGGGTCCGAAATCCGGCTGTGGAATATCGCTGCTCCGGACGTCTATCTCCCATTGAAAAGATCCAGTCTTTATCAAGATTTTCTCACCTTATCACCTTCCGTGAAGGGTTCTAGGGAGCAATGCGTAAACGATAACATGCATAATGAATGCCATGCAACGTTACGTAAAATGACATGTTATTTCAAAATGTTATCATCTTGACCCCAAAAGATATCCTGCTAGTTGCACAACATTTCGTTTTTAAACAATCCATATACTGTGCGAACGGATATTCCTGAACTCACCCACTTGGATATGATAACCATTTTAAAAAAAGAAAGGAGAAAAAAAATGGTTGAGAAAAAGAAATACCCAAAAGGCATATATCAGCGTGGGAATATTCTCTGGCTCAGGTATGCAGGTCTTGATGGTAAGATTGTTTTTGAACCCACCGGAACTGATAAGCTGAGAAATGCCGAAATACAGCTTCACAAGCGGAAAGCTGAAATATCATCAGGCAAGCAACCAGAGATTATCAAGATTAAAGATTATTCTTTCAGAGAACTAGCAGATGAATATGTCAAATGGGCTGAACGTCAGAGAGGATTTAAAAAGAAGATATATGTGATAGGTCAGCTTGTCGCTGAATTTGGTCATTATCCTTTAAGAAGATTTGACACTAGTATGATTGAGCAATTTCAAACAGAAAGACTTCAGAAAGGACATAAACCGGCAACCGTGAACAGGCATATTGCCACAGTAAAACATATGTTCACTAAAGCAACCGATTGGAACATGGTTGAAGATGAAACTCTGAAAAGAATCAGAAAAGTAAAACTACTGGAAGAGAACAATCGCAGATTGCGTTACCTATCCAAAGAAGAGTGTCAAGCTTTAGTCAATGCCTGTAAAAATCATCTGAAACCGATTGTTGTTACCGCTCTCAACACTGGTATGCGTAAAGAAGAAATATTAAATCTCAAATGGGATAATGTTGACCTGAAAAACGGATTCATTCTTCTGGACATAACAAAGAACGGTGAACGAAGAGAGATTCCTATTAATGCAACGGAGAAATATTCTATACCTTGAAAGAAGCGAAAACGTTAATTGAAAAATGGCGCATGGAATACAACACGTTCAGGCCGCACAGTTCTTTGAATTACCGTCCTCCAGCGCCAGAGGCGTACCTGAATTGAGAAATAAAAAATGGCAGAATTCTAACTTAATATGTGGTACAAGTATTTGGGGCAGGTCACTGTCTCTGGCATCGCTTATGGTACGGGAAGTAAAAGATGATCCAGTGATCATCATTCGTGATATACCTATGAAAATGAAACGGCGAGGAATAGAGATGCGACTTATAATTAATGGTACCGGACCTGTCAGAGTAGACCAAACCTTGTTGAAAACAATTGTTCGTGCTTATAAATGGTTCAATGATTTGGCAACAGGAAAAGTAAAGAATATGACTGAAATTGCATCAAGGGAAGGCGTGGATAGAAGCTATGTTTCCCGAGTGGTAAATCTTGCTTTCCTTGCCCCCGACATTATTGAAAGTATCATAGAGGGGTATCAGCCTGCCGATCTCAATGTTGAAAAGCTCACCAAATGGACTGATTTACCTCTGGAGTTGGCGAAACAGCGTCATCTCCTAGGTTTCGTCTGATCCACTTTGTTGACCGATAAAATACCGAACAGAGAGAAAAGGGAATATTACGACAATAATATGCTTACGGCTGGTCTCTCCGGTCAACATCTTTAGACAAGTCGCGCTAACTGCGCACATCAGAGCGCATTGACCGAAGAATATCTCTTGCAGGGGAATTCATGGTGGGCCAGGGCAGAATTGAACTGCCGACACTCGGATTTTCAGTCCGATGCTCTACCGACTGAGCTACCGGCCCACCGGATTAATTTAATCCTGTAAAACAAGGCAATCGTCTATAGAATAAGGTTTCTTTTGTCAAGGTCTTTTTTGGCCGATTGCTTTTGTTATTCTCCGTCTAATTATTATTATTTTCCAGTGGTTTACTTGCCCGGATCATCGATTCTTTAGGGAGATTATCGGGAATTGATATGCCCTCGGTATCATTTTGCTGCTCTTTGATGATAACGACCGTACCAGCTATTTTATCGTGCCAGCCCTGCTTTCTTTTGTCGAAGGCAATCCAGATAAAGCCAAGGTTAAATAACGCGCTGGAAACCAAATAGCCCACTGCCCTTAAAAAAGCGATTCCGTAGGAAATTGGCGCGCCTTCCATGGAAATTACTTGCAAGCCAAGAAGCATTTTGCCCGGTGTGCGGCCTGTAGTGCCGTGGAAATAGGTAAAATAAGCAATGTTGAAGAAAATAAAAAATAACCATGTAAGAATCATAATTGAAGAAAAACGTGCAGGGTCGGCTAAGTCGGCAATAAAGTCTTTACTGTTTCCGGAAATAGCACCGGAAAAAAATGCCAGAGACGCGATTATGGACAGAACAATAAAAGTAAATAAGATGATTATGCCGTCAACAGTGTATGCTCCCAGACGCCGCCAAAAACCGGCATATTTGTAAATGGTCATTTTTTCCCCTCCTGTGATCTATTGCTGAAGATGCCTTTTTCATATTGAATTATGGATATTATTGCCGCTGCTGCTGTTTCCACTTTTAAAATTTGTTTGCCCAGACTCACCGAAATAAACCCCGCTTCTTTTGTCTTGATTATTTCGTCTTTGGAAAAACCGCCTTCCGGTCCGACGGCAATAAAAAAATCTTTTACGGCGGTAAAGGTTTTGTCCGTCAACGTATCTTTAATGGTTTTTTGAGATTCTTCTTCCCAGAAAATTAACCTCAGAGCATCGCCCGAAGCCGAAGTAAGCATGTCCGCGAAAGACGATATTTTCGATACTTTTGCTATATGACTGCTGTGGCAGCAACGCGCCGCTTCCCCTGCTATCTTTTGCCAACGCGCGACTTTTAAAGAACTCTTTTCATCGGCAATCCGGCCCACTGACCGTGCGGCATCAAAAGGAATAATTACATCAACTCCCAATTCAGCGGCACTTTTCACAATAGTATCCAATTTCCCGGCTTTGGGGATGGCTTGAGCCAGTATGATGCGGATTTTTTTATCTGCTGTTGGGATTATTTTTCCTAACTCTATATAAACTGTTTTTGTGGAATAGCTTTTAATGACGGCTTCAAACTCACAACCAAAACCATCAAAAATATTAATCTTATCGCCATGTTTAAGACGCATTACTTGTTTTAAATATTTTAAATTGTCCGGTCCCAGTTCGCAGATTGTTTTATTTTCTAAAGCATCCGGGCTGTATATTCGGGGAATGGTCAAGGCTTCATCCTTAAGGTATATTATTCGGGTTCAGAGGGAGCTCACTGCCGCTAAATGTTCGCGGCTTTTTTTCTGAGCACGTAACAGACCCATTCTTTTTCCGTGATCACTTTATAGATGGTAAGGGGATCGGCAGCAAAATGTTCCTCGATATTTTTGGCGTCTAGTTCAATTATGCCCGAGATAATCATGTATCCTTCCGGCAAAAGCAATTGAATCAGATGCGGGCCGAGGTTTAAGAGCAGTTTGGCAGTAAGATTGGCAATGATTAAATTGCGCGGTTTGTCAATGGCGGCGGCATTTTTATTTAGAATGCGCAAGGAGCCCTCTACATTATTAATGGCTGCGTTTTCTCCGGCAATTTCGACAGCCTTTATATCAATATCCACACAGATGACATCCTGCGCGCCCATTTTTGCGGCGGTGATGCCGAGTATACCTGTACCGCAACCGACGTCCAGAACTTTCCATTCTTTAATCGAACGATCCTTCATGATGACATCTTCAATCGCTTCGATGCACATTCTGGTGGACGCGTGTTGACCGGTGCCAAAGGCCATGCCCGGATCAATTTCAATAATAATGTCGCGGCTGGCGGGCGTATATCTTTCCCATGTTGGTTTGACGATGATATTGTTGCTTACCCGTATGGGCTTAAAATATTTTTTCCATTGTTCGCCCCAGTCCGGGTCGCAGATTATTTCGGTTGTAAACGATGATTTCTCAAAGTCCGGAAATATTTCAGAAAGACTGTCTATATATTTTTGCACGGCAACGATTCGTTTTTCGCTGCGAATATCTTGCGGAAAATAGGCTTTGAGGATTTCTTCAATTACAGGTTCCGGAAAGTCCGCGGCAGTGTTCTGAGGAGTCAATGATTCCTGAAACACGCCTTGAGCGCCGGTTTCGGTAAGAAAATTCCCCAAGGCGTCCATGAGCTCTGAAGGAGCCGATATTTCAATTTTCAACCACTTTTCCGGTTCTTTTTCTGTCATAAATAATCCTATCTTAATCTTGAAAATAGGTATAGCTTCTTTTCGGTAATATTTCAAGTAGCCTTAATGAACCAAAAATAGAAAGTTGATCTCCCTCCAGCAGGAGCCGGAGGCTCCATATAAAAATACGACCTCCCCCGAGTTACGGTGCATTCCTCCCCAGGATGGAATGCCAGGGGATTACAAGTTGCAGGATCAAGCCGAATTTTTCGGTAATATATTGTTGACACGTCAGAGCGTTTTTCTTATATTGTTCCCAGACAATAAGAAAAATCATTAACGACCTTCGAAGTACAAGCAACGAAACAAAGCTACAGAGAAAAATGATATTCAACGAAGTTAACGTATTCTGAGTTTCCAGGATTTTGGAGAGAAAAAATATGAAAATGAAAATAGCAATATTAACGGGCGGAGGAGATTGCCCCGGGCTGAACGGAGCGATCAAATGGGTCACAAAAAGCGCGCTTGATTCCAGGATGGCGGCGAACCGTTCCGTATCCTTTGAAGTTGTCGGCCTTGTCGAAGGTTGGAAGGGAATAGTGGAAGTTGATCCCGATGATCAGAAGAGCTGTGCCCGATACATCAAACATTTAGACGAAGAAATCGTTCGTACCTGGGATCGTCATGGGGGAACAAATCTGGGAACATCGCGGACAAATCCCTTTAATCCGAAAAATGATCGTTCGGAAAGGTTGATTGATAACATCAAAAAGCTGGGTATTGATGCCATCGTTGCTATCGGCGGGGAAGATACTCTCGGTGTTGCCTATAAATTATATAAAATGGGCATCAAAACGGTAGGCATCCCGAAGACAATCGACAATGACCTTGCCGGGACCGAGTATTCGCTGGGTTTTGACACGGCGGTTAATATTATCATGGAAGAAATCGATCGCTTAAGAACGACCGCTGGTTCCCACAACCGTATTTTTGTGGTCGAGACCATGGGGCGTAACGCCGGCTGGCTTGCTCTTCGCGGCGGCGAATGCAGCGGCGCTTATATCATTCTGATACCTGAATATCCTTTTGATATGGAGAAGGTCTGTGAGCTTCTGCGTGAACGGCAGGGTCGGGAAATAAAATATTCCATCATTGTGGTTGCCGAAGGCGCTAAACCTATAGGACAGCAGGAATTTCTGAAAGACAGCCATATTGATGACTTTGGACATGTCTCCGTAGGCGGGATTGCCAGCTATGTTGCCAGTGAGATTGAAGAAAAAACAGGATTGGAATCACGTCATATTACCTTGAGCCATCTCCAGCGTGGTGGAACCCCTTCTGCCCATGATCGCCTGATGGCCAGGTGGTTTGGCATTGCCGCCGTCAACATGATTGTCAATGAGAATTTCGGACGCATGGTCAGTCTGGAGAGTGGTGAAATTTCCACCGCATCCCTGGAAGAAGTTATCAATAAATTAAAATTGGTTGACGTAAAAAAATATTACGATACGGAAAGATACAACGGTAGGAGAACCATACTTTAAAAACCGATCTTGTGGAGCCACCTCCTAAGGGAGCCGGAGGCTCCCAATAATAATGAGACTCGTTGATAATGAGACCAAAGCTTTAATGAAACTCAGATATTACAAGCGCAGCACAGTAATATCTGCAAGTTGTAATGAGGCCCAAGTTTCAGAAGCGAAGCGCGCTGAAACTTGCTGGACGAATTATCCCACGTGCGAAGCTAAGTGGAACTATATTAATGACACTCGCTGAAAACGAGCTCAGTGAAGTTTGAAGCGTAAGCGGAATTAATGACACTTAAATATTACAAACGCAATGCCATAATATTTATAAGTCGAATTATCCCGCATAAGCAGGGATATAATACCCCGCAGCTTGCTGCGGAATGTTCCCAAAGCTTGCTTTGCGGTTCATACCCGTGATTAAAAATTCCATGGTTCATAAAGGCCGGACTTTGAATATCAACGCAATTAAAAAAATAGTATCTAAAATGGCCTTCCATTTTTCCATCATTCCCAAGGATGATCCTAAGCAGGCTCTTCGCCTCCGTCGCTTTTTTATGACGTTAGCCATCTATATCTTCAATATTTCCCTCTCTTATTTTGCCTATTGGGCAGGTATCCTGGACTTGCAGGCGCTTTACGGGTTCTGGATTATCCTCCTGTCGATTATTATGATTTTATATATCGTCTTTCGCACCGGTCTCAATCTGCGGATGTCTGATCCCAGCCTCACTTCTATCCAGATGTGTGTCGCCTGCCTTGTTGTGATGTATGGAATATATTATGGCCATGAAATCCGGGGGTTCTTTTCTCGATGTACATCCTTATACTTCTGTTCGGCACCTTCCGCCTCTATACCAGCCAGTTTTTATTTATCAGCGCTTTTGCCCTGCTGACCTACGGAATCGATATCGTTCTGTTGAACATTTTTCGTTCGCAAGACATCAATCTTAAAATAGAATGTTTCCACTGGTTTGGGTTGGCCATCGTTCTGATCTCCGTTTCATTCATCGGCGGGAATATCAGTTCTATTCGCCGGGAGTTAAGCGTCAGCCGGAAAAAGCTGCAATCGTCTTTAGAGCAATACATGA
>CAVQCU010000089.1:0-10161 GCA_963710995.1 uncultured delta proteobacterium | reverse complement strand
CTGATGGGGAGTAGTGGGTTCAATAAAGTAATTTGATTCTGAGAGGGAGGAACAAATTATGATTTTAAAAAAAAAAAAAAAAAAAAAAAAAAAAAAAAAAAAAAAAAAAAAAAAAAAAAAAAAAAAAAAAAAGCCGCCCGGCCGCCGCCGCCGCCGCCGCCGCTGGCCGACCAGGGCGGGAGCCTTGATATCACCGTTGCCGATGCAGTGGCGGCAGTCGGAATTGGAGTTTATCGCAAAGATTACGGAAGCCCGGGCCATCATCACTATTGAGGAGTTCGGCGGATTCAAGCATAAGGAGATGGTCAAAAATATCCAGACCAAATTCCCTTCTATTAAAGATATTATCACTCTACTCGAGATTCGGGAGATGACGAAGGGAAATGTAACGGGCAAACTGGATAAAATTTCCATCGATGCCAACGATGCCTTTACCCTCTGCTGGTCATCGGGAACAGAAGCCGAACCGAAAGGCTGCCCTCTGAGCCATAATAACTGGATATTTCAATCCCTTGTCTGTTACGAAACTGCTCCCATCAAGCCAGGGGATAATCTTATTACCGCCGGTCCTCTTGTCAACATGGCCTCCGTGGGAACTGTTTACATTGAGTGGCTTGTAGGGGGTGGCAAACTCGCCCTGCACCATCCATTTGACGGTCCCACCTTCATCATGCAACTCATGATGGAAGAGATCAATTACACACTTCTCGTTCCGGCCATCGTGAATGCCCTTCTGAAACACCCCAAGGTGGACTTATTTGACTTAAGCAAGGTGAGGGCAATTACCATTGGCGCCGCGCCACCTTCCCTCTGGTCTGTGCAGGATATGAAGAAACGCTGGGGCATTGATTTTGCCAACATATGGGGGCAGAATGAAGGAACGGCCAATGTCGCCGGTCCCTTTGACATTCCTGATCTGGAGATGCGCCTTGATCATTTCCCGCACTATGGAAAACCAGAGTCGAAATGGCTCAATGTCTCCGCGCTACGTAAAAATATCCAGATGAAATTGCTGGATCCCATGACGAAAAAGGAAATCACGGAAGTCGGCGGCGTAGGAGAACTCTGGTACAAAGGACCCAATGTCATCCCCGGCTACTTCAAGCGCCCGGATATCACGAAGAAGGCCTTCGACGATAAGGGTTTTTTCAACACGGGTGATCTTTTCCAGATCAAGGATAACGACTGTGTGGGATTCTTTGATAGAACCAAGGATATCATTATCCGGGGCGGCTTCAATATCAGTGCCCAGGAAGTGGAGAACATGCTCCTCGGCCATCCCAAGATTCTGGATGTCGCTGCTGTCGCCATGACCGATGAGGTTTTGGGAGAGAGGGTCTGCGTTTATGTCGTCCTGCGAGGTGAAGAAAACTTGGAACTGGAAGAGATCAAAGCCTTCATGAAAGAGAAAGGCATCGCTGTCTACAAGATACCGGAGCGTCTGGAGATTATCAATGCCATCCCCAGAAATCCGGTTGGGAAGATCCTCAAGAAGGTTTTACGTGAAGACATTAAAAAGAAACTGGAAACCTGATGAACATTTTTTGATAAACTGTTATTCTTCCGACAGTGACCATCCCCAAGCAGGAACTGGGGGCTTCTCTAATGTTACATGCGACATCTTGCATGAACCCTATGGGTTGCCGCTACATCACCAGACAGGAGTCTGGTGTTTTATGCGGCTCAATAAATTTCTTAATCCTGTTATTCCTGCGCTGGCAGGGATGACAGGATTAGTAATTACTGCAAATCGTATCGATCATATGAAGAAAATACGAAAAGAATAGAATCCTAATACCGTGTAACATGATGTTCGGCCAGACCGAATAAATTCGCAAGCGGATAGATCCGGTTATTATCATCCTTGAATCTGCCGTTGTACATACCGAATGGCTGATGAAAGTCGGAGACGATAAATCCGGCATTAATCTTTTCGGCTCTCTGGCCGGAGGGCGTAAATAATAGATCTAAACATCCATCTGTTGTTTTAATTTCCCACGGACGCATGATGTCTTTCTCAAATTTAAAGCGCGCCGTTTTAAGACAATATATTTTCCCGTCAACCCACATGCAGTTTTCATTAAAATCTTCATCATCAATTATCATATTCTGGCAAAGATTGAAGGCTAAAAGCTCCCCGTATTCATTATAGCCGGCCGCTGTCGACCATTTCCAGAAACTGGAATAAGGGTAATACGTTTTTTGTTCATCCAGCAAAGCAACATCCTTCTTACGATCGATTTTTATTTCCTTTGCGCCCAGCATAATTGTCCCTTCCGCCGGCGCGGCGACCTTGTGTGTGTAAAACGGTCTGAATGATGTAACAGGAGAGACCTGAACAAGAGGTTCAATAGTGCTCAAATCTTCGAAAATCTTTATTTCTCCTTTTACAGCGGGCAGGTCTTTTTTGCCGTCAATATCTATGATGACATTGTGGAAACCTTTGCTCAGCCGGTTCTCAAAATACAGCCGGTAACCTTTTTTCTTGAATTCACAACTGTCATCATAGACCTGTCGGGCGATGCACGACGCGCCGCCCGGCGATTGCATGCTATGCTCAAAACGTTTATTTGCTATCCTGTCATAGGCATAGAAAAAGGAAACGCCCATAAATTTTGCATCAAAGATAACCATGCCGAAATAATGGGTGGGTGTGATAATGCCAAAATGCTGCCATTCCTTGAGGCGGAACTTCTTCCAGAAAGCGGGAACTTTATATGAAGAAGAATACAGCGGTGCGTCGAGAATGTTAACGTCGCGAAAAGGCGTACGGAATGTCCCGAAGTTAATCGCCCCGTCTTTCTCCACCATCTTTTCAGGAGTTACATTCACTTTTCTCATACTAACTTATCCTTATGATTGTCTCAGAAACGACATTTGCTTCGCAAAATCCCTCCTAATCTCCCTTTATCAAAGGAAGGTACTCCCTCTCTTTCACTTGTGCCCTCGTGTGACCTTCAGGTTATTAGGGTATAAAGAGGGGGGGGAGATTTCTTTGCCACAATCTATTTTGTTTTGAGACTGTTAATAAGCAGTCTCTGATTTGTCCTAGGCTTTCGGCAGCTTGGGGAAATTATCATCCAAGGCGGCGTTCCATTTATCGATCATCGGTTTGACGCTTTCCATTAATTCCACAACATCGCCTTCGATTGTTACGGAAATGATTTTATCGCCCTGAGCAATTTGATTGACAACTTTCTGGTCTACATCGCTGACCACTTCACCGAACACCGTATGTTTGCCGTCCAGCCACGGCGTCGCCACGTGGGTGATGAAAAACTGGCTGCCGTTGGTTTGCGGCCCGGAGTTCGCCATCGAAAAAATGCCGGGTTTGCTGTGCCGTAATTCTTTGACAAACTCATCATGGAATTTGTATCCGGGTCCCCCGCGGCCATCGCCCACGGGGCAGCCGCCCTGAATCATAAAATCAGGAATAACTCTGTGAAACTTTAAACCATTGTAATATCCGCGCCGTGCCAGATTGACAAAATTTCCCACAGTAATCGGCGTCTGCTCGGCAAAAAGCTTTAAATTGATTTTTCCTTTATTTGTTTCAATAACCGCCTTAAAATCGTTTTTCATAATATCTCCCCCTTCTATTTCGAATTATTGAAACTGTAAGTATTTAGAGTTAATCTGTCAAGATAAAAAGGGAAGAGGATATAAATAATCGTTTAGAAGAAATAGCGAGTCTTATCAACACCTAATTCATTGCGATGTTTCCGGGTATGGAGTATACAGCCCCCTATGATGAAGGATGACGATAAAATCAAAAGTTCTCTGGGCCGTCAACTATTGGCCTGGTACAGGCGAAATCAACGCTGCCTTCCCTGGCGCAAAACAAACGATCCTTACCGTATCTGGATTTCAGAGATCATGCTCCAGCAAACTCAGGTTGATACGGTGATTCCTTACTATCATCGTTTCCGGAAAGCTTTTCCCACCGTTTCCTCGCTTGCTCGCGCCCCCTTGCAAAAGGTGCTCAAGGTCTGGGAAAACCTGGGTTATTATTCGCGGGCGAGAAATATGCACGCTGCCGCCCGAATGATTGTAGAGAAATTCGGCGGCCAGATCCCCGATAAATGGGAAGAGATAAAATCACTACCCGGCATCGGCGAATACACAGCCGGTGCAATCTTAAGCATTGCCTACGGGCAGACTCTTCCCGCCGTGGACAGAAACGTCCGCCGGATTTTATGCCGTCTTTTTGCCATCCAAAAACCTGTGGAAGACGCACAGGAGCAAAAGCAGTTGCAGAAGCTCGCCGCTTCGCTGATTCCTGTCAAACATCCCGGCGATTTCAATCAGGCTCTGATGGATTTGGGAGCGACGATCTGTAAAGCCCAAAATCCCGACTGTTTCCGTTGTCCTGTAGCCGGCCATTGTCAGGCGCGGCTTCACGATTTACAAAACGTTTTGCCGATAACTAGAAAAGCACCCGTAATCCCACATTGCCAGGCAGCTGCCGCGGTCATCCGTAATTCAAAAGGCATGTTGCTGGTTGTTCAGCGGCCGGCATCAGGGTTGCTGGCCTCTCTATGGAAACTGCCCGGCAGTTTTATTAAAGCAGATGAAAACATGGAAAACAGCTTGAGGCGCAGCGTGAAAGAAGAACTGGGCGTTTCCATCCGGCCGGGGAAACATCTGGCCTTGGTCAATCATACCTACACACACTTTCGCATAACCCTTCAGGCATACGAATGCCGTTTGCTGAAAGGCACCCCTAAGCCAATTGGGTGCCAGAATTGGTTATGGGCATCGCTCACTGATTTTAAAAAATTGCCTTTATCAAAAATTGACAGAATGATTCTTGAAATTCAAGGGACATAACACTTAATTAGCAACCCTATGTTTCATCAGGAAAATCAAATTATCTGTCCCCGGAGCTTGAAAGTTATAATCAATACTACACAGCGTTTATCTCTTCTTGCCTAACAATTATGCAATAATTGAAATATTGTTAGGCAATATTTTTATTGGAAAATAGAGCGCTACCTCTACAATATTTTCATCAACGATTCGCTTGACATTAGTAAACTTATTGTTTACTATCCTACCATGATTAAATCGTTTCATTGCCGCGAAACTGAAAAGATATTTCATCGTGAGCATTCGCGTAAGTTCCCTCTGGATATTCAACAACGGGCGTTTATGAAACTCAATGCTGTTGACGCGGCAATCAAAATCGAAGACTTACGGCTGCCGGCATCCAATCACCTGGAAGCATTGAAAGGAAAACGGCAGGAACAATGGAGCATAAGAATCAACGATCAATGGCGTATTTGCTTTATTTGGCATAATGGTAATGCCGAAAAAGTTGAGATTGTTGATTACCACTAAGGAGGTTTATAATGACTAAAAAACGTATTCAACCCATTCACCCGGGTGTTTATTTAAAAGAATTATTGGACGAGCTGGAGCTTTCTCAGTATCGGTTGGCACATGATATAGGTGTTCCGGCCATGCGCATCAGCTATGTTGTCAGCGGCAAACGTCCCGTCAATGCAGAACTCGCGCTCAGATTGGGCAGATATTTTGGCCAGGAACCACGGTATTGGACCAATCTGCAAAGCCGCTTCGATATGGATACAGCGGAAGACGTTTTGGCTCAACAGGTTTTCCGCGAAGTTCATCCCTTGAGAATGGCAGGATAGAGGGGTACATTATAATTAAGTGTTATGTCCCTGAAACTCCCGTCCAACATTTATCCACCATTGATTAAAGTGCATTTCCATTAATTTCCTTTATTTATCAAGTTCTTATCGATAAATTTGACAAATTGATAAATTTTTGTTACACTGTTACAAATAGTAAAGCAATGAGGAGGGAATATGTCACCAATAATAAGGGTAGATGATGAAGTTTATGCTTGGTTGCAAAAACATGCACGGCCTTTTGAAGATACACCAAATTCAATACTTCGAAAATTGGCTGGGCTTGATGCTTCAAACGATCAAACCGTGATGGGAAATAAAAAGGATTTTGTTGCAAAAGAAAATATCGAATCAGCTGTAAAGGAGGTATCTATGGGATATTCAAGCCCGCAAAAGAGTACTAATTTGTCATTTCCTCATGGCATGTCAGGAAATAGATTGAATAGAGAGTGGAAAGTAGGAGCTAGACATGCATTGTATCATTGCGATGGACATTTCTATAATAATCTATCTTATTTTCCTGGTGCACTTTTTGATCCCAATGGATATATTTTATTCAAGACGGAACAAGATTATTTAAAATGTAAATATTTAAAAATTGGAAAAGAAAAAACCAATGTTCCGAAAGGCATATGGTCAATTTCTGGATATATTAAGATAAGATAATAAATTCAGAATACCAATATTCATTCTCCAAGATTCCTGGATTCCGGATCGCACTTCGCTTGTCCGGAATGACACGCCATAGCATAAAGGAAACGTCTCTATTTGCTGGCGCTGTCGTATTCCGCCGAAGCCAGTTTAATACAAACTGCCAGCACTTCAATGGCTTTTTCCAGTTCGGCAACGTGCGGCCGGGTCGGTGAAATCCGGATATTGGCATCTTTAGGGTCCTTGCCGAAAGGAAACGTCGCGCCGGCCGGTGTGATGGCAACGCCTGCCTCTTTGCAAAGCGCCACAGCTCTTTTGGCAACCGGTTTTGCCGTGTCCAGACTTATGAAATAACCACCCGCCGGGTTGCTCCAGGTGGCCAGACCCGTTGCGCCAAGTTCTTTCGATAGCACTTTTTGAGTGATATCGAATTTGGGTTTTAGCAATTTGGCGTGTTCCTTCATGAGGCCGGCAATCCCGCCTGGATAAGCGCTGAGGAATTTCACATGGCGCAACTGTTCTACTTTGTTGGGCCCGATGAACATGGTCCCGAAGAGTTTGGAAATATACGCCAGGTTGGCAGAGCTTGTCGCCATGAAACCCAACCCCGCGCCGGAAAATGTAATTTTGGATGTTGAGCTGAAGAGATAGACCCTGTTGGGGTTCCCCGCTTCCTCGCAGGCGCGCAGCAGATTTTTCGGCTTGATGGGATTGTCAACCAGATGGTGGACGACATAGGCTTCGTCGGCAAAAATAGTAAAATCCGGTGCGGCTGTTTTCATGGAAGCCAGTCTTTTCACGGTTTCGTCGGAAACCGTGTCTCCGCTGGGATTGGAATAGGTGGGTACAAAAAGAATTCCCTTGACGGCGGGGTCCGCGGCGGCAGCTTTTTCTACTTCGGCCATATCCGGCCCGTCTTTCGTCATTTTGACCGGAATCATCTCGAATCCCATTTCGGAAAGCAGCAGGAAATGCCGGTCATAGCCGGGCACGGTGACGATTATCTTCGGCTTGTCGATTCTGCACCAGGGCGCGGGGCTTCCGATCAGACCGCGCAGAAGCGCCCACATCAGAACCTGGGAAAGGATTTGCAGGCTGGCATTGTTGCCCACCATCGTCTCTTCCTCTTTCGCCCCGAGTATGCCGGAAAATAATTCACGTGCTTCCAGCAGGCCCAAAACGCCTCCGGGATAATTGCGGATATCGAAGCCGCTTGGGGTCTTGATGTCCTTTTCCGTTACAATGCCGAGAAGGGCATTCGACAGATCAAAATCATCATCTCCCGGCTGGCCGCGTTCAATATTTAATTTCAAACCAAGCCCTTTGAGGGATTCATAACGCAACTGCAAGTCTTTCAAGCTTTCCATAAGCATCACTCCTCATTCCTTTTTCGGTTAATGGTGGAACAAGCGCAGGCCGCAAAATGCCATGGCAATTCCGTATTTGTTGCAAGTGTCAATCACCTGCTGGTCGCGGATGGAGCCGCCGGCCTCGACAATGGCGGTCACGCCGCTGCGGTGCGCGCGCTCAATGTTATCACCGAAGGGGAAGAACGCGTCACTGCCCAGAGAAACACCGGTGATCTTACTCAGCCATTTTTTCTTTTGAGCCTTGGTTAAAAGTTTGGGTTGACGGGTAAAGGTTTCCGCCCAAACGTCGTCGCCGATGACATCCTCCGGCGTATCACCGATGTAAACATCAATGGCATTGTCACGGTTGGGTTTGGCAACATCATCGCGGAACGGGAGATTCAGCACCCTGGGCATATGGCGTAGCTGCCAGTTGTCGGCCTTCTGGCCGGCCAGGCGGGTGCAGTGGATACGGCTCTGCTGTCCCGCGCCCACACCAATGATCTGTCCGTCCTGCACATAGCACACGCTGTTGGACTGCGTGTATTTCAGGGTAATCAGAGCAAGCACCAGGTCGCGTTTCTGCGCATCGGTCAGAGTCTTGTTTTCCGTCACCATGTTTGCCAACATGCTGTTATCGATCTTCAGGCTGTTGCGCCCCTGCTCAAAGGTAATGCCATACACCTGCTTGTGCTCCAGAGAAATGGGCACGTAGTTGGGGTCAATAGAGACGACGTTGTAGTTGCCGCCTTTCTTGGATTTTAAAATATCCAGAGCTTCCGGCTCATAGCCCGGGGCAATGATGCCGTCGGTAACTTCAGACTTGATGATCTTCGCCGTGGGTACGTCGCATATGTCGGAAAGCGCGATCCAGTCGCCGAAGCTGCTCATGCGGTCGGCGCCGCGGGCGCGCGCATAGGCGCAGGCAAGCGGGGATAGCTTCATTTTGGCATCAATGTGATACATTTTTCGCAGAACTTTATCCAGAGGATAGCCCAGCGCAGCGCCGGCGGGGGAGACATGTTTAAAGGAGGCCGCGGCAATCATGCCGGTATTCTCTTTGAGCTCTTTAACCAGCTGCCAACTGTTGAGCGCGTCTAAAAAGTTGATGTAGCCGGGCTTGCCGTTTAATACCTCAACAGGCAGATTGCTGCCGTCCGCCATGAAGATTCTGGCAGGCTTCTGGTTGGGGTTGCAGCCGTATTTAAGCGCTAATTCGTTCATTCCTTACTCCTCCACTGTTTTGTATTTGTTGATGATGATGTCCTTGTACGTCTGGGTCGTAAGATCTATGGAGCGCACAAACAGGCTCACTTTGTTGTCTTCGTTTAAGGCTTTCCAAACCTTGGCGGCGTAAAGGTCTGGGTCTTCCTCGTCCATGGCGACACGCAGCGGCTCGCCCGCAAAACTGGGAATCGGTGTGCCGTTGCACTTATAGGTGCTGATAAAGTGTCCCTCGCCTGCCAGGGACTGCGGATAATCGAAGGTAAAGCGCTGCACGCTCTTCTCATCGCCGTCATCGCTTTTCAAAATGCTCAGCTTATAGCCGCCCTTATGCATATCCACCACACCGGAAATGCGGGGCGTCCAGTTGGGTCTGTCATCCTCAAAAGTACGGGTCGCGAGTGCGGCTTCAAAGCCGAAGCCGGGGAAATCGTTGTGGGACATAAAATCATAGATGGTGTTGGTCTGATCGCCATTGGTGACAATCGTGGTGTTGTCCAGAGTCAGCACGGGGTTGTAAATAATCAGGTGCGGGTCCGTCATTTTGGAAGGGTCGGCTGCCATGGTGCGGATGCCACCTTCAATTGGATCAAACACACGGTTACGGCTGTTTACGCTGCGGCCCATGATAAAGTAGGCAATCATGGTTTTGCTTCCGCAGGGCGTTTTCCCGATGCAGATGCCGCGGCCCGGATAATCGTTCCCGACCAGATATTCGTATAAGTTCGCTTTCATTTTTTACTTCTCTCCTAGATTATGTGTATGAGATCATTTTTTTGCTGTGGGAGTATATGAAGAGAAGATTCGTATGTCAACTGGATTTGGTCGGAATATTAATTTTCAGAATAAAAGTGAGGAGTTGATGACATCCTTCAACCTCTATTCTAGTACCTGGTAATGTATTATTAATCCCTCTACGCCCCTGTCAACTACGTCGGCGGGATAATTTCCAATAGCTTTTAGCTATTAGATACCACGGATATCTTCGATATCCTCATCCTATAGCTGGATAATTCAACTAACAAATATTACTGCGCTATGCTGGTAAAATTTGAGTTTCAGTAATTCGACTAACGCTTCCTATAATCAGCGAGTCTCATTAAAAACCATCTTGCAAATACTGACCCAATACGTTAAATACGAACAAATTTAGGCAGCAATACTATCTACATACAAAGGAGCTTGCATGAAAGCAAAAAGCGCCCAAAAAAATGTGTTGGTAAGCGTTGTGATGGGCAGCGATTCGGACTTGCCCATCATGACCGAGGCAACCAAAATACTGG
>CAVQCU010000088.1:0-10650 GCA_963710995.1 uncultured delta proteobacterium | reverse complement strand
TTGTACTACATGTTAATTTAGAGTTCAGCAATTTTTTGATTATTTCCGTTTGAAAGGTTGAATAATTATCAAAACTGACAACTTGAGGATTACAGGAAGGAAGATTTACAGTCAATCTTTACATTTTACGTCAAGAAAACTTTATCCTATGACAATTAATAATTGCAACGCCTGATTAAATCATCGATTTGGGTTTGTTGCCCCCCTGTTTGGGGGCTGTTCAAATACCCTAAGGGGCACGCCGAATGTTCAGATGCAAGGCGCGCAGTGAAACTCGAATTACAGTTATGCATTAAACTGGAATTCGTTAGTTGAACTGTCCCGCTTTATCGGGGCAAAAAATCGAACCGCGAGGCGTATAACCTAAAGGTCACACGCATGGATACATATTGAGCGGTGCGGTTTGCAGCGCAACACAGCAGACCATGGTGCCCTTCAGGGTATGAGCGTATTGTAAATAAAGCCTTCGGCTTTTTCCGGCAAGGAAAGTGTCCATTTAATAATTGCGCTTCCTTGCGAGAATGCGCTCCCGGTCAACAGCCCCATTTCCCCTTTTAACTTTTCTTTACCAGCAGGAACCCTTTAAGATAGCGGCCTTCAGGATGTCCTACCAAAACAGGGTGATCCGGCCCTGCTTCTAATCTCGCTAAAAGCTGTAAATCAGCGCCGGCATCACGCGCTGCGGCTAGAACAATTTTATAAAAAAGATCTTCCTCAATAAAATTAGAGCAGGAAAAAGTAGCTAAGATACCACCCGTCGTAAGATGTTTGATCGCCTGTAAATTAATTTCCTTATATCCTCGCGTGGCCTTAGCTACATCTCTTTTATTTTTGGCAAATGCCGGAGGATCAAGAATGATCATGCTGAAGTTTTCCTGCATATTGCGCAAATAAATAAAAACATCAGCCTCTATAACTGGATGGTTTTCAGTTGGAAACCAGTTGAGATGTAAATTCTTTCTGGCGGCGATACAGGCAGGCTTGGATATATCCAAAGAAACGACCCGTTTGGCTCCGCCTTCAGCGCAATAAACAGAAAAAGCCGCCGTGTAAGAAAAGCAATTCAATACCTGGGCATCGCGACTCAATGCTCCTATCTTTTCCCTGTTTAACCTCTGGTCAAGGAAGAATCCTGTTTTTTGGCCGGCGATAACATCAACTTCAAATTTCAGACCATTTTCTATTATCTCCACAACACCACTGCTATTTTCTCCAAACACAATACCATTTCTATTTTCTAGCCCTTCAAACGTGCGTGACCGGCTCTCGCTTTGTTCATAAATCAGTGTTGGTTTTAATTGGGAAATAAGAGCATTTAAGATATGATTTTTTTGTTTTTCCATTCCGGCGGTAGCGATGGAAAAGACCACTGTTGTATTATAGACATCAACAATCAGTCCGGGGAAACCATCTCCTTCGGCATTTATCAGACGATAAGCGTTTGTTTGCTCGCCAATAATCTTTTGCCGTAATTTGTATGCGGCATGCAGACGAACTTGCCAAAAATATTGAGAAATATTTTCTTCACATTTTCTCGTTAAAACACGAAAAGCTATATCTGTTAATGGGTTAAAAAATCCTAAGGCTAGTTGTTTACCTGCTGAATCTTTGGCTAAAACAATATCACCGGCGCTGGGGTTTCCTTTAATCGCAGCAATTGCACCGGAGAAAACCCATGGATGGCCGCGTAACAGAGTTGTTTCCCGCCCCTTTTTAAAAGTTATTTCTGGATACATCATCGTTGACATTATTTTTAAAATATCTTTTCCAGCTTGAAATTGCAAGACACATTATACTATAAGTATTCACTATGCGTATTCGAATCCTGAAAATTCAGAGGAGTTAAAAAATGTATGCAGTTATAATGGCTGGTGGACGGGGCACAAGATTCTGGCCCCGCAGTAGAGAGAAAAAACCTAAACATTTATTGGATATAACCAGTGAGAAAACGATAATTCAGGAAACGGTTGACCGGATCAAACCGCTGATTAGTCCCAATAATATTTTGGTGGTGACGGGGAAAAAACATGCCTGCGCTTTGATTAAGCAGCTTCCGGAAATTCCATCCCGGAACATTATTATTGAATCGGAAGGGAAAAACACGGCTGCCTGCATTGGACTTGCCGCATTGCATATCCGAAAAATAGTTTCCGATGATATTATGGTCATCTTGCCTTCCGATCACGCCATTGCCGATTCGCGTAACTTTATCGATGTCCTTGACGCGGCAGCAAAAATTGTCGCGCAGGAAGATGGATTGGTAACAATCGGCATAAAACCTTCCAGCATTCAAACAGGTTTTGGCTATATCGAGCAGGCAGATTCTTTTCAACAAATAGCCAATGAAAAAGTTTTTCGCGTAAAATCCATCCGCGAAAAACCTGATTTCCAGCAAGCGCAAGCTTTTGTTCAAAACGGTAATTTTTATTGGAACAGCGGTATATTTATCTGGAAAGCCTCGACCATATTAAAAGAAATTGCCCACTGGCTGCCGGACTTGTATGCAGGACTAATGAAAATTAATGAGGCTCTCGGCACACCTGATGAAGCGGCTGTCGTGCCTCGTGTTTACAAGGGGTTGACATCCATTTCTATTGATTACGGTGTCATGGAAAAAGCCGATAACGTTTTCATGCTCCAGGGCGATTTCGGCTGGAGCGATGTCGGAAGCTGGGATGCCCTTTGGGAAATATCGGCCAAAGATAATAAAGGCAACGTCCTGACCGGCGGCGGTAAAGCAATTTTTGAAGATACGGAAGGATCTCTGGTTTACAGTCCGAAGAAGCTTGTCGCTCTTGTCGGAATAAAAGATATAATAATAGTCGATACAAAAGACGCTTTGCTTATTTGTAAAAAAGGTTCCTCCCAAAATGTAAAAAAAGTAGTCGAGGTTTTGGAAGAAAAACAGTTAAAGAAATATTTATAATGCCACTTTATACCATTTCGATTTCAAAGGATAACGCGGCGGCAAGGAGGAGGCTCCGCAGGCGTATTACTAATACGTTGAGGTAGCCAACGACGCTGCCAACAAAGTTAGCCGAAGAAAGCGAATTGGTGTGACATTATTTCAAATATACCGGCTCACTATTGACACTAAATTTTCCTTTTATGAGCTCATCTATAATAATGTTAAGAGAGGTTTTCTTATCATCAAAAGTAATGATCAATAAATCATTTCCCTTATGTTCTTGTTTTATTACACCATCAATTTTTTTCAGGATAGAACCTATCCTGGCCTTGGAGCCTCAAGCGGAACAGCCAGGCACGTTTAATTGCACAATCCTTTCTCCTGCTGAAGCGACGCCCAAAAAAGCCGCTAACAAAAGGAGAGTTAAAAAAACCCTCAATATTTTTTTCATCTTCCACCTCATACTTATTTTCTAGCCTTATAATAACTCTAATTTTAATCAAAATGCAATTGTAATTTACGATTGACAGACAAAATTAAATTTGTGATAGAAACACAAACGATTTTCTAAATAATATTCCCGAAGAAATATTAAAAAACTATGCCAATTAATTCAACTGCGTCCTTCATCCTAGCTTCTGCTTCGCCGCGCCGGCGGGAACTTCTTCAATCAGTCGGCTTAAAATTCAAAATAATTCCCGCTCACGTCAATGAAAATTATCTTACCGGAGAAAATCCGCGACAGCATGTCAAAAGGCTCTCTAGTGATAAGGCGATGGTTATCGCCAGAAAATATCCCGAGGCGTGGGTGCTTGGCGCCGATACAATCGTTGTCATTGACGGCCTTATTTTAGGAAAACCAAAAAAAGAAGCCCAGGCGCGAAAGATGCTCCAGAAGCTCAGCGGACGTGAACATAAAGTTTTTACCGGTTTTACTATTGCTCATGTGGCCGCTAAAATTTACAAAACGAGAGTCATTCAATCCGCCGTGCAATTTAAAACAATCAGCCCCAAGGAGATGGATTGGTATGTTTCTTGTGATGAACCATACGACAAGGCCGGTGGATATGCTGTGCAGGGGAAAGGCACTTATTTCATCCAATCAATTCGCGGCTCTTATACAAACGTGATCGGACTGCCGCTTTGCGAAGTTCTGGAAGAGTTAAAAAAACTTAAAGCGATCAACTTTCGGTAAATTTCATGGAATCAGATATTGCCACCAATATAAATACGATTAAACAAAGGATAGCTGCCGCTGCCGCAAGGTGTAACCGCGCTCCTGATTCCATTAAACTATTAGCAGTAACTAAAACCGTTCCCCCCGTATGCATCGGCAAAGCAATTGAAGCGGGCCTAACAGCGTTCGGAGAAAATTATGTTCAAGAGGCAAAAGAAAAAGTTGCCGTTATAGGGCCGCGTGCCCAGTGGCATATGATTGGACATCTCCAAACCAACAAAGCGAAATATGCCATCAATCTCTTCAACTATATTCATTCAGTTGACCGCATGGACCTGGCTTGGGAACTGGACAAAAAGGCTCGCCTGATTGGCCAGAAAATGAACATCCTGATTGAAGTAAATGTGAGCGGCGAAAAAACAAAAAACGGGATACCGGCAGATACAGCTGTTTCCTTGATTAAGGACGTCTCCAAGTTAGAAAATCTTTCCGTGCGAGGACTAATGACAATGGCGCCTTATTCCGCCAATCCCGAAAAGTCCCGTCCATATTTTGCCGGCCTGAGAAATCTTCGCGACGATATTATCCGTACAGGAATTACCGGAATTCAGATGGAAGATCTTTCCATGGGAATGTCCGATGACTTCGAGGTCGCTATCGAAGAAGGCGCAACGATTGTCCGCATCGGCAGGGCAATTTTTGGGGAACGGAAATAATAAGAGATTAAGCTCTTTGAGCTGTATGGAGTTTATTCAGCCCTTCCAAACCATTGATTGCCATTTGATAAAAGATGTTCTTAGACGGAAATAATTTTCCGCAGAAATTGACCTGTTGTGGATTTTTCTTCCCGTGCCACTTTTTCGACTGTACCTGAGGCAATAATTTTACCGCCGCCGGAACCACCTTCCGGCCCAAGGTCAATAACGTAATCCGCACACTTGATTACATCCAGATTATGCTCGATTACGACCATGGTATTGCCCATATCCACAAGGCGCATTAAAACATCCAACAATTTTTGAATATCTGCAAAATGTAATCCAATGGTAGGTTCATCCAGAATATAAAGAGTACTGCTATTTATTTTCTTGCCCAATTCCCGCGCCAGTTTTATCCTTTGCGCTTCTCCGCCGGAAAGAGTGGTCGCCGACTGCCCCAAATGAACATAGCCTAAACCAACCTCGTAGAGCATCTGCAGATGCGATTTAATCGACGGAATATTGGAAAAAAACAGCAGCGCCTGATTGACCGTCATATCTAAAATATCGGCAATATTCTTATCCTTATATTTGATATCGAGCGTATCTTGATTAAATCGTTTGCCGCGGCAAACATCGCAAGTCACATAAACATCCGGCAGAAAATGCATTTCAATCTTAATCAAGCCATTGCCTTCGCAAGCTTCGCAGCGTCCACCTTTCACGTTAAAGCTGAACCGCCCGGGTTTATAGCCACGTACCCGCGCTTCGGGAAGATTGGCAAAAAGATCGCGGATAAAAGAAAAGACTCCGGTATAAGTTATCGGATTAGATCGCGGCGTGCGGCCGATGGGCTGCTGATTAATCATGATGACCCGTTCAATATCTCCTAAATCTACAACCCTTTTAATTTTTCCCATTGAACCGTGATGCTGGTTTAAACGACGCGCCAGCACTTTATAAAGAGTTTCAATAATCATTGTGCTTTTGCCGGAACCTGATACGCCGGTTACCGCCGTAAATACTCCTACCGGTATTTTAATATCAATATTTTTGAGATTGTTCTCACTGGCTCCCTCTAAAATAATATATCTGCCCGTGATGGAACGTCTTTTTGAAGGCAGAGCTATGGATTCTTTCCCCGATAAATATCTGCCGGTGAGCGAATCATCGCTTTGCAAAACTTCCACGGGAGTTCCCTGGAAAACTATTTCTCCTCCCTGTGTTCCGGCGCCCGGCCCCATATCCACAATATGATCACAGGCAAGTATCATGTCGGCATCATGCTCCACAACCAGCACGGTATTGCCCATATCGCGCAGTTTTTTTAAAGTATCAATCAGGCGCAGATTATCTTTCTGGTGCAGTCCGACAGTAGGCTCATCCAACACATACAAAACTCCCATTAACCCGGAACCGATTTGAGTGGCCAGCCGGATGCGTTGACTTTCCCCTCCCGACAGAGATAAGGTCGATCTCTCCAGGCTTAAATAATCCATGCCGACATTGAGCAAAAATTGCAGGCGGTTTTTAATTTCCTTGACAATTCTCTCGATAATATTTTCTTCTTGCGGCGACAGCATCAGTTGTTCGAAAAAGTTAAAACATTCGCGGATGGACATCCGGCAGAGTTCATAAATATTCTTCCTCATCACTGTAACGGCAAGGACTTCTTCTTTTAAACGCGCTCCATGACAAGTATGGCAGGCGCTCGAATCAATATAAAGCATCAAATCATTGCGCACTGCCGTCGAGGTAGTTTCTCTCCAACGGCGCTCCAATTGTTTGATCGCTCCCTCAAAAGGCCGACAAGTAAAGTATCTTTTATTCTGACGATCATGATAAAATTTGACATTCTCCTTACCTGATCCGTAAAGAAGAACCTTTTGAATTTTTTCCGGCAATTTATTAAAGGGCGTATTAATATCAAAACCATAATGAGTGCTCAGCGCGTCTAAAACATTATGGTAATAAAGAGAATTTCGGCCCGCCCAGGGCGCAATCGCCCCTTCCCTCAAAGATAATCCGGCATCCGGTACAACCAAATATTCTGTAAAGTGCATAGAGGAACCCAAACCATTGCAATCAGGACAAGCGCCATAGGGGCTATTGAAGGAAAACATGCGGGGGGTGAGCGTAGGGATACTTATTCCGCAATCGGGACAGGCATATTTTTCGCTGAAAAGCATTTCTTCGCCATTAGCCAAAACTACGCGCACGAGTCCTTCCGCACGACTGGCCGCAATTTCGAGAGAATCACGCAATCTCTTTCTCACGCCTTCTTTCAATACTAAACGATCAACAACAAGATCAATATCGTGGCGTTTATTTTTTTCCAGAATAATTTCTTCCGCAAGATCTCTAATCTCTCCATCAATCCGGGCGCGCGCAAATCCTTCCTTCTGAAGTTTTTTCAGTTCCTTCTGGAACTCACCTTTTTTCCCCCTTACAAGGGGCGCAAGAATGCTGAAGGACGTATTCGCCGGAAGAGAAAGAACACTTTCCAGGATACTGTCGATTGTTTGCGATTTAATTTCGCGGCCGCAGCGGCAACAATGACAAACACCAATGCCGGCGTAAAGAAGACGGAAGTAGTCATAAATTTCGGTGACTGTACCTACTGTTGAACGCGGATTATGGCTGGCCGTACGCTGCTCGATAGCTATAGCGGGCGATAAGCCTTCAATGGATTCTACGTTCGGCTTATCCATTTGTCCGATAAACTGCCGCGCGTAAGTGGAAAGTGATTCCACATATCGCCTCTGACCTTCAGCATAGATTGTGTCGAAAGCTAGTGATGATTTTCCGGAACCACTCACACCGGTAATAATGACAAACTTATCGCGTGGTATATCCAAGCTTATATTTTTTAAATTATGCTGGGAGGCACCTTTGATTCTTATTGCACCCATATTTTTACTTCTTTATTCTTTATACAATTTTACTTCAATGTGTGATTTCTCGCGGACAGAAGTAATCCATTCATCATATTTTTTATCTAATTTCTCATCTTCAATTTTTGTTTTTATCTCCTCCCGCACCGCAGCGATCGGCTTCAATCCGGCGCCTTTTTTATCCACCACCTGAATTATATGAAATCCCACACTGGATTCGATTACTTCACTTACTTGCCCTACGGGGAGGCTGAATGCCACTGCTTCGACTTCTGGAATAATCGTACCTCTTCCGATAAAACCAACATCACCGCCCTGCGCCGCCGCCGGTCCCTGAGAATAGTTTACAATCATTAAATCAAAAGATTCTCCATTAATGACACGTTTGTGCAGTTGCAAAGCTTCATTTTTCATTTTCGCCTTTATATTCTTATCCGCATTAGGAGGTAACAATAACAAGAGCTGTTTAATCCTGACAGTTTTTTTACCTTCATAGTCCTGGCGGTTTTTGTTGTAATACTCACCTATTTCCTCATCACTGACAAGTATCTTGGACTTGATTTCCCGCCGTAATAGCCGCGCGCGCATCATCTGCCCTCTTATCTCTTTTTTAACAGATTCAATAGAATTGCCTTCTTTGGCAAGACTTTTCAGAAAATCCTGCATGCTCAATTTTTGTTTATTCAACATGTCTTGAACCACTTCCATGATTTCTTCGTCTTTGACGATAATGCCCATACCGGATTTTTTTGCCTCCTGTTCAATCAGTATATTATCAATGAGCCGCTGCAGATAGGCCATCTCTTGTCTGTTTAATGACGGCCGCTTTATCATTGCCTTTATAATTATTCTCGATGTTTTTTTGGTAGGGCTCAAACGCCACATTAAATTCGTAAAGCGTTATTATCTCATCATTTACTACAGCAATAATTCTATCTACAATTTCGGCGTGAACCGGCACGCACAAAAGTATTACACCCAATAAAATCAAAACAATCCCTCTGTAAAATTTCACGGCGTTTCCTCCCTTTTTCATTTTACTTATTTATTGTGAAACTCCAATTCTATTGAAACTCAAGTTTCAGGAACATCGTGAACTGAAACTTGTAAGTTGAATTATCCCACGTGCGAAGCTAAGTTGGGACTGATATCCGCAGCTTGCTGCGAAATGTTTCCAAAACTTGCTTTGGGGTTTATACCCGTGACTTTCTTCCCCGGCAAATTGGTTTCCTTTTTGATCACTGCTTTCATCTTTAATGCTTCAAGCCAGTTCATAAAAGCTGCATCTTCTTTTTGCGACCGAATATCAGCAATGACCTCTTCCTTAATATCCGTAAAATTTCCAATTTTTGCCGGCTGAATTTCCAGAACTTTAAAAATATGAAAGCCATAAGAACTTTTCACGATCGGACTTATCTTATTGGCTGGCAGGTTGAAAATAGTTTCATCTAAAGGATCAGGCATGATCTGTCTAGTGATAAACCCCAAATCTCCGCCGCGGTGAGCTTCCGGGCCGATAGATACCTTAGCAGCGACCGAAGCAAAATCTTCGCCGGCGTTTAATCGCGCCTCTATTTTTTTAGCCATTGCTAAATCTCGAACGACTATCTGTGCGACCCTTACGCGGGATTCCGTTTTGTATTTATTGCGGTGCTCGTTATAATAATCCTCGGCTTCATCCTCCGATACTTTAATGTTGGCATTGACATCAATTGCAATAAGTTTTTGCAAAAGCATCTCTTTTTTATAATCATCTTTCCATTGCTCATATTTTACATTTTCCTGGGCCAGCAAATTGGAAAAATCTTTTCCATAATCTTTTTTAATTTCTTTAATTTTGTCTTCCAACTCTGTCTCGCTTATGGATATATTCAATTCTTTTGCACGCAAATCCATGATTTTTTCTGTAATCATACCATCCAGAACTTCTTCTTCGAAGCGTTTGATATAATCCGGCTGATCCATAATATCTTTGGGCAGCAAAGCCTTTTTTTGATTTAACCGAAGCTGATAATCTTCGAGATAAATTCTGGCGCCGTTAACCGTGGCAACATAGGGATGGGAGAAGATATTAATTTTATCGCAAGCAACAATAAAACAAAGCATCAGTAAGCACGGCACACCGTAACGACTTGATACTATCCCCATTGATTTTTTGAATGAATGCGATCTTGTAGTGATCATAACGTTTCTTTATATCCTGCTTGCAGCTATTGGGCAAGCATCTTTAATAACAAATCGGACTGTATTAATATTTCCTTTACAGGAAGAGCCGGGGCGGGTACAAACAATTTATAATCCGGTGTAAAACGTAATCCCTTAATTTTCTTGTGATAAAGCGCAATAATCTTTGAGGGATCAACAGGAGAAGTATCCCGGAAAAAAATATACAGATATTTACCGTCATAGCCCATCTTTTTACCCTTCAACGGTTTAAGGAAATTTCTTATACTGATTACTTGTAACAAATTTTCTACAGATGGGGGCAAAGTCCCGTAGCAATCCTGTAATTCACTTTTGATCTGATTAAGATCTTCATCATTTACAGCCAGAGATATCCTTTTATATAACACCAGCCGCTGATGAACATCCTGCACATACTCTTCAGGAATAAAAGCGGAAACTCCCAGTTGAATTTCGGGCAATAATTCTTCTTGGGCAATTGTTTCTCCCTTGATTTCCTGAACCGTTTTTTCCATTAATTCGGTATAGAGTTCGTAACCAACCGCGGAAATATGCCCGGACTGGGAAATGCCTAACAAATTTCCTCCTCCGCGAATTTCCAGATCATTGTAAGCAATCCTGAATCCCGAGCCCGGCTCGGAAAATTCTTTAATTACTTGCAGTCTTTTCATGGCTTCTCGGGAAAGCATTGCTCCTCGGGGCAATAACAGGTAGGCAAAAGCTTTCTGGTTGGAACGGCCCACGCGGCCTCGGATCTGATAGAGCTGCGCCAATCCGAATTTTTCGGCG
>CAVQCU010000087.1:0-27557 GCA_963710995.1 uncultured delta proteobacterium | reverse complement strand
TACCAATTTCCCTACACGTCGTTATGGAAATTGGAGTTTCACGAGAAATTAATATCTAAGTTTTTTATCCTATTCCAATTATTGTATCTGAATATTATTTTTCTTTTCTTTGGATTTTCGGATAATCTTTACTACCAACCAAATCGGGCCGGAAAGGGCATAACCTAACATCAATACAAAAAACATTAATTCCGGCTCCACTGCCACTATAATTGACAAGACTATTAATGAAAAAAAGATCGTGAAAGGTTTCCGGGCAAGAAGCTTCATATCCTTGAAACTGTAAAACTTGATACTGCTGATCATCAGCAAGGACAAAATAACGACAAATACCAGAATGAAAATATTATGGAACTTCCCTTCCACCCCAACATAATCACTGCTGAAGAAAATTACCGTGGTTGCAACAACCGAAGCCGCAGCAGGAATGGGCAGGCCATTAAATACATTGCTTTCAATCAGGCCAATCTGAATGTTATATCGGGCTAATCTTAACGCGCCACAGAGAACGAACAGGAAAGCAACAAGCCAGCCCCATTTTCCGTAGATAGACATGGCCCAACTATAAGCTAAAAGCGACGGTGCAACACCAAAAGCTATCACATCAGCAAGGGAATCATATTCTGCGCCAAATTTACTGGTTGTATTCGTAAGACGGGCAATCCGACCATCTATTCCATCAAAAACAACGGAAAATAAAATAGCGACAGAGGCAGGAACAAAATGTTCTTTAAAGGAAGCAATAATGGAATAAAATCCGCAAAATAAACTGGCCGAGGTAAAAAGATTCGGCAATACATAAATTCCCTTTTTTATCCGAATTTTTTTGGGCGAAATTTCTGTATTCATGACAAATACCCTAAAACTGTCTGACCTGCCTTAACATTGTCTCTGAGTTTCACTGAAATTTGAGAATCTTCGGGTAAATAAACATCCACTCGCGAACCAAAACGAATTAAGCCGAAACGTTCGCCTTTTTTAATGGTCGTCCCGACATTGACCCAGCAGACAATCCGACGGGCAATAAGACCGGCTATCTGCACCATCCAAATACTATGTCCATCTTCAGAACGAATCATAATTTCATTGCGTTCATTATCGAGTGAAGCCTTATCTAAATTAGCAGAAAAAAATTTGCCCTCAAGGTAATTAATAGTTTCAATTTTCCCTGAATAAACGGCGCGATTGACATGGACATTAAAAACATTCATAAAAATACTTATTTTTTTAAATCTTCCGGAAACGGTTCCATTTACTTCGACATCTTCGATTTTGATTACTTTACCATCAGCAGGAGAAATTAATACCTTTTCCTCCTCCTGGAAATATCTTTCCGGATTGCGGAAAAACCAAATAATAAAAAATGTAATAAAAGCAAATAAAATTATCAGCCAGCTAATACCAAAAAAGGCAACGAAAACAGTAACGACCATAGAAAAAATGATAAAAGGATAACCTTCGTGAGCAATAACACTATCATGTTTCATAAAGAATTTATCTTTTCTTAAACCAAAGTGCATTTAACATGATACCGAGACAGCAAATACCAGCTTCTGCTATAGACGGCTCAGTATTAAATGAGCATTTTTTTATATCAATTGACTGCGCTTGTCAATAAATCTTTAAATTTATACAAAAACAAATCAGAACAGCTATTTGTTGACTCTTGCTTACCCGGTCTATATCCTATATAGTAAAGGATAAATAGGTTACTAACTTTTTCATGGCTATTGTCTATGCAAAAAATCAAATGGAATATAGTTTGGGGTGTGTTCATCACATTGGCTTTTCTCATACTGCTATTTATTCGCCTCGAATTTTTTCAGAATAATTTGGAGCCGGTTGCGGCTATTCAAGGTATAAAATCGCAGCGTCCGCAAGACACTTGGATGAATATCTATCAAAACAAAAGAAAGATTGGTTTTGTTCACCGGACTTCTACCAACCTGGAAAATAAATCCCACTTTAATGAAACTGTTTCTATGCAGATCAATACCATGGGAGTAACGCAGGCACTCAATATTTTGACTGAGGGCGATTTGAACCCCGATATGACTCTTTCCTCATTTAATTTTGATTTGAACTCCAACCTGTTTCACTTTAATGCTCATGGCCGCGTGGTCAAAAACAAACTGATCCTGTTCACCGGCTTACCTGATGCGCAAGAAAAAAGCGAAATTCCGCTCAAAGATATTCCCCATATCAGTGGCAGCATTTATGACGCCGCGTTTCGTGCTAATTTGGAAAAAGATGTAACCCGCAGTTTCAGCATTTTTGATCCTTCTACACTGTCCATCCGATCGGTTAAAGTTACCAGAAATGCCGATGAAATTATTTCAATCATGGAAAAACGAATCTTAACAAAAAAATATTGCGCCGATTTCATGGGGGCCAAAAACTGCGCCTGGCTAAGCCTTGAGGGAGATACTTTAAAGGAAGCTGGCATTCTAGGCCTCTCTATGGAAAAGGTCAGCCCGCAAAAAGCTCGCGAAGGAATAGCTGATCAAGGCAGTATTGATTTTACGCAAATTGCATCCATTCCTTCCAATGTTGAAATTACTGAACCGGAAAAGCTCAGCAAAATTAAAATCAAAATCGGCGGTACTAGTGGCGTGTTATTACTTGACAGTGACAGACAAAGCTTTCATCATAATATTCTAACTATCGCCAGGGAAAACTTGTCATCGTCTTCAACTTTAAATAATAACCTTCCCAATGAAATTACTGTCTTTTTAAAACCCGCGCCACTTATACAATCCGATCATCCGCAAATAAAAGCGCAGGTGGATAAAATCATCAAGCCGACTGACACTGCTGAGCAGAAAGCGAGGAAAATTGTCAACTGGGTTTACCGCAATATTGAGAAAAAACCGGTGTTGTCGGTTCCCAACGCGCTGGAAGTCTTAAAAAATAAAGTCGGCGATTGTAACGAGCATTCCGTGCTGACAGTTGCCCTACTGCGCGCCGCCGGCATTCCGGCGCAAATGGAAGCGGGATTGGTTTATCTGCATGGCCGGTTTTATTGGCATGCGTGGAACGTTCTCTACTTGGGAAAATGGGTCACTGCAGATGCTGTTTTCAATCAAATTCCAGCAGATGTGACACACATCAGACTTGTTCGCGGTGATAGCGGTGATCAAGTGAACTTAATGGGAGTGATGGGCAAAATCAAACTGGAGGTATTAGAGCAAATAAAATGATTGAACTACACGAACTAACCAAAGATTACGTTACTACCATAGCGGTAAATAAGCTCAGTTTAAATATTGCCGCCGGCGAAATTTATGGTTTTATCGGACCCAACGGCGCTGGTAAAACTACAACAATTCGCCTAATGGGCGGCATTCTTGCTCCTACCTCTGGTAGTATTATCATCGGCGGATTCGATATGGCAAAAAAACCCGTAGAAGGAAAAAAAATAATCGGTTTTGTGCCCGACAGGCCTTTTCTTTACGAGAAGCTCACCGGTATGGAGTTCCTGCGTTTTTCGGCTGATCTATACGACGTTAAACACGATACATTTCTACAAAAAGCCCAAAATCTCTTACAACAATTTGCGCTTTTGGATTGGGCTGATGAGCTTATAGAGACTTACTCACACGGTATGAAGCAAAGGCTCATCATTGCTTCCGCTTTGTTACATGATCCCAGAGTATTGATTATTGATGAACCAATGGTCGGCCTTGATCCGGCTGCAGTACACATGGTTAAGGATATTTTAAAAGAACTGGCCGTCAATCAAACGACCATCTTTATTTCCACGCATACTTTAAGCATCGCTGAGGATTTGTGCCATCGAATCGGTTTAATCCACATGGGTACACTATTGGCTCAGGGCACTCTTGATGAATTAAAGCATATTGCAAAACTCGGCAAAGCCAGGCTCGAAGAAGTGTTTCTAACTATAATAAAAGAGAATACTTTTATATGAATACTGTTCTTTCCCTGTTAAGGCCGCGAATACTTTCCGCCATCAACAATTTACGGCCGGACAATGAAAAGAACAGCTGGGTGCGTATTTTCATGTACGGCACAGTTGGTATTGTTTTTTGGATAGGCATTTTTATAATTTTCTATCGCGTATTATTTTATTTTCAAAGTGTACAGGATTTCGGTAACATATTGGCAATGAAACTTATTTCAATGCTCATCATGACCTTTTTTACGCTTTTGCTCTTCAGCAACATCGTTAATTGTCTTTCCCATTTGTATTTAAGTCAGGATTTGCCGCTTCTGTATTCGTTGCCGGTTTCGTCCAAGGATATTTTTTTTTCTCGGTGGATCATCAGCACCTTTGACAGTTCCTGGATGATTGTTGCTTTCAGTCTTCCGGTATTTTTATCTTACGGATTGATTTACAAAGCGGGCATCATTTTTTATGTGATCTTTTTACTCGCAATAATTCTTATGTGTCTTATAGCTTCGGCCCTCAGCGGCATTTTAGTTTTATTTGGAGCTAAAATACTGCCTGCCGGACGAATCAGGACGATTCTTATTATTCTGGGCGTTATTATGGTACTGATTCTTATTCTTGTTTTACGTTTAACACGACCGGAACAACTGGTCGATCCGGATAGTTTTGCTTCCGTTGTTCTTTATTTAAATTCCATGCAAACGCCCAACTCGTCGCTTTTACCCACAACATGGATTACCGATGCCATCAAAGCTGCCCTAAATGGTGAAATAAAAAGCTGCCTGTTCAATATCGCGCTTACCGGAACCTGCGCCTTCATGCTTATTTTCATCAGTAACATTACCGCTCAGGCCGCATACTTTATGGGTTTCTCAAAGTCACAGACAACTCCACAGCGTCTTTTTGCGCCGGTAAAATACAAAGATTATAATTGGGAAAGTTTATTAAATTTTCTTCCGCGCGAATCAAAAGCTTTTGCTGTCAAGGAAATCCGAACTTTTTTCAGGGATTCGTCACAATGGCCGCAATTATTTCTAATGGCCGCTTTAATTGCAATTTACCTTTACAATTTTTCGGTTTTACCTTTGGATAATTCGCCAATTAAAAACATTTACCTGCAAAATTTATTTTCTTTCTTAAATATAGGATTGGCGGCTTTTGTGCTTACGGCTATCGCTGCCCGTTTTGTTTTTCCGGCAGTGAGTATGGAAGGCGAAGCATTTTGGATTGTTCAAGCAGCGCCGGTATCGACAAAAAACTTCCTCTGGATTAAGTTTTTTTTGTATTACATACCATTGGTAATTTTAGCGGAAGTTCTAGTTGTTGTTTCCAATTTATTGCTTCGAGTGTCTCCTTTCATGATGGCTCTATCGGCCATAACAATATTTTGTCTTGTTCCTGCTGTGGTGGGCATGGCCATTGGTTTGGGTGCTATCTATGCCGATTTTAAATCGGAAAATCCGGCACAGGTTGTAACCAGCTTTGGCGGGCTGCTTTTCATGATTCTTTGCTTTTGTTTAATCGCTTTAGTTATAATTATGGAAGCCGGACCTGTGTATTACGTATTTATTGCTAATTTGCGCGGCCAGAGTTTTTCTTTACTGCAAATAATCTGGTCGATTATTTCCTTTATTTTTACTTTATTTATTTGTCTCTTGGCCATATTTTACCCCATATATCTTGGTGAAAAAAAACTCCGAATCAGATAAACCCCTCCCATTTGTAACATTCAACTAATCCCCTGCCCTACCCAGCTGTAACTTGAACGCTTAAATATTAAATTTATCTTGATTTTACTTGCTAAATAAGCTAAACAAATATGCAAATATGTATTAAAATTAAATTTTTATGGTTCTGACACTACTGGTTAAAATATGGAATGTTTTTCTGTTAAATAGTAACTAAGATTATCCTGGAGTGATATGGAAAAGATCTGCATCGTAAAACGGCGGCGAGAATACGCTCAAACGGAAGTTAAGCTTTTACTGCCGGATAATCAGAGTGATACTCTTCCATCTGAAGTTGCCGTAAGCAGTTTCGCCATCAATAATCACACCGAATTTTCCGATAAAAAAACGGAAGTTAAGCTTTTACTGCCGGATAATCAGAGTGATACTCTTCCATCTGAAGTTGCCGTAAGCAGTTTCGCCATCAATAATCACACCGAATTTTCCGATAAAAAAACGGAAGTTAAGCTTTTACTGCCGGATAATCAGAGTGATACTCTTCCATCTGAAGTTGCCATAAGCAGCTTCGCCATCAATAATCACACCGAATTTTCCGATAAAAAAATAGTAGAGGAATTCACGGATAAGTCCTCTTCCGTTATTTCCATAACTATGACAAAGGAGCAATCAGCGCTACTGCAGCAATCAGAATGTATAAAAGAATTGTTGAGCGGAGCAAAAAATGATCCTTCATTGGATATAAAACTTAATCCTGACGGTCGAATTTCTCTCAATTATCATTTTAATGATTCTTTGATTTTAAGAATGCTATCTTCCAATCAAGTTTGTCAAATGCTCCAAATCAGCCGGAGTTTTTTGCGGAAAATCATCAATGAGAACAAGCTGAACAGTTACAAACTGGGCAGAATGAGACGCTTCTTGCTGGCAGATATTCTGGAATATTTGAGCAATTATGCGGAAGTCACCCAACTTAATGATGAACAATGAGCTTATTTTATTATTTAATATTGAAGGATAAATTTTTTTCATTTTATAATAGGTTGTAAGGAGAGGAAAGATGTATTGTGACTATTGGAATTTAACCAAACCACCTTTCGATAATGTTCCTGATTCTTCAATGTATGTTGACTGCCATGAATCCATGGAAAATGTTATTTCTGAAACAATATATGCTATTAAAGAAGGCAATGAATGTTTTGTTGTTATTTTCGGTGATGTAGGTTTAGGTAAAACTCTTTCTCTGCGTGTAATCATTGATTCATTAGAGCCGGAAAAATATAAAGTCGCCCTGATTACCAATCCCTCCCTTTCTTTCATACAGCTCTTAAGAGAAATTATCGGCCAGATAACCGGCAAACAATGTGAAGAAAAAAAGAAAGTCGATTTGCTGGAAATATTTAATCGTCTTTTGTTTGAAACAGCCGACCAGGGTAAAAAGATTGTAATTATTATTGATGAATCTAATGTTTTAACTTCCGCTAATCTGGATGATTTGCGCCTTTTAACCAATATGCAGGATGACGATCGCAATCTTTTCACCTTGCTTCTTGCCGGCCAGATTGAATTGGCGCAGAAATTAGAACATCCTAAAATGGCCAATTTATTTCAAAGGATTGGCACTTATGGCCATATAGAAAAACTGCCTTCAGAGGAAGCTCTTAAAACTTATGTCGAAACAAGACTTCAGCTTGCCGGCAGTCAAAGAAAAATATTCTTAGATGACGCTTATCCTGTAATCTGGGAATTTTCCGAACATGGCACACCTCGCCTGACTAACAAAATATGTAAACTTTGCCTGAAAGCAGGCGAGACTAACGAATTTCAAATGATATCAGGTGAAGTTGTCGCGCAGATTGCCGATCGCTTTCAGAAAATAAGTAAAACTACTTTGCCAAAAAGTAAAATTCAAAGCCGTCCGGAGATAGAACTACCAGAAAAAGTTATCTCAGAAACTGAGACTGAATTACCGAAGAAAAAACCCAGAACTTCATTTCCAAGAAAAGCAGCGCCGGAGGTAGGAATACCACCTATTGATATTACTCCTCAACGGGAAGAAGTTATTCCTCCTCAACCAAGAGTGGTAATGCCGGAACCGCCTCCGGCAGAGCCTATTCCCCCTCAATGGGAAGAAACTATACCTGCTCAACCAAGAGTGGTAATGCCGGAACCGCCTCCGGCAGAGCCTATTCCCCCTCAATGGGAAAAAACTATACCTTTTCAACCAAGAGTGACAATGCCGGAACCGCCTCCGGCAGAGCCTATTCCCCCTCAATGGGAAGAAACTATACCTTTTCAACCAAGAGTGACAATGCCGGAACCGTCTCCTGCAGAGCCTATTCCCTCTCAATGGGAAGAAACTGTCCGTGTTGAAGCAAAAGTGGTACCCTTGGCAAAACCTTCTGTAAATTATGTTCCTATTCCGGGGGGTATACCCCTGGCAAAACCTTCTGCAACTAATATTCCCCCTCAACGAGAAGAAGCTAGACCTGTTGAAATAAAACAAAAAGAAACGAAAGAACAGCCAACACAAACGGAGACAGAGGTTTACGAAGAAGTATTAATTGGTCAACAGAATGTTAAGCTATCCATTCCTGCTCATGTTATAAGACAAGCGCAATTGGCAAGTTCTGAAAACAAAAACAAATTGGCGGGATATTGGTCAGCACAAATCATTAAAGTAAATCCGCACATAATGAGGTCATCGCTTTCTGATCCGGTTGCTATATGGTTTGAAGTCAAAAATGTGATTTTAAAGAAATTCAATAGATCCTCAAATACAGACGCTACGATAACTTCAATATAAAACCATGAATAAAGAATTTTTAGAAAAAAAAACACCTCAAAAGCCTTATAACATTTATCCGGTCAATAACAAACTGACCATCGCAAATCGTAAAAAAAATATTGAAAAAGACACCAATTCCATTGAAGATTACGCCAATTCTGGTTTCATGTATCTGGAGAATAAAGATTATGATGAGGCTTTAGAATGTTTTCAAAAAATTACAGAGCTACAACCAGACAATGCCAAAAATTTTATAAATCTCGGATACATCTATGAAAAAATGGATATGTTTGATTCTGCAAAAAAATGCTATGAAAAAGCCTTAAAAATAAAAGATGACGACATTGAAGCAATTATCAAAATCGGGCACATATTAGAATTACAGATCGATTATCACCATGCTGTAGATCAATACAAAAAAGCTATGGGGATCGATCCGCAAGCCGTTGAGCCTCGTTTTTGCTTAGCAACTTTGTATGATCGGCACGATATGTATGATGAAGCGGCGGAAGAATATGAAAATATTATTGAGATTAATCCGAAACATACGAAGGCTCTTCACAATTTGGGCAGAATTTATTTTCAAGACGGAGATTATGCTAAAGCTTTAAAAAATTTCCAAACTGTTATAAAACTGGAACCGAAAAACACTGATGTCTGGAATGATTTGGGTTCTGTTTATGAAATAACTAACAATCTTATACAAGCTATATCTACTTATCGCAAAGCTCTTAGTATTGACCCTTTTAACGAAGAAACCAACTTTAATTTGGCTAATGCTCATTTTTCATTATTCTTGAAAAATCCTAATATTGTAAATATTGAAGATATCATCAAACGTCTTAATTTTATCCTTTCGCGCAACCCGCACAATAAAAAAGTTCAGGAACTTTTTAACAAAATAAAAGTATCTTAATCCTGGGCAATATAATCAATTATCAAATAAAGCTTTCTTTAAATGGGCATCCGCTGAACGTAAATAAACAGGAACAAAGGTTTCAGCGTTAAGCAATTCGTTTCGATCATATTTCTCTCGTCCTAAAAAACCCACAGATGAAGCCCGAATATATTGTTGCAGGGCTGAAGCAATATTAATCTCTTTAGTTTTGGTGTTGCTTAGGATATCGGCATACTTTATCGCTCCATCACCAACAAAAATTATCTCTTGTTCCGGATTCTGTATAATTTCTCGTGGATCAACAGCCTTTTCTGTGCCCATCTGATCTATAAGGCCATTTTCGTTATACCGGTAATATGCAATATAAACCTGTCCGCGACCTGCATCCATTACAGAACAAATTATTTTTGAACTTTTGCTTACGTTCAAAGCAAGAGCCGCAAGGGAAGAAATACCGACAGCCGGTTTTCCTGTTGCCAGCATCAATCCTTTGAGCGTACTTACTCCAATACGTAGTCCTGTAAACGACCCGGGACCAATAGTGCAGGCAAACAAATCAATTTCGGCAATTTTTATTCTTGTTTGAAGGCATGCCTGATCAATGGCAGGCAAGAGCACTTCCGAATGATTTAGACCAACATTGATTATGGTATCATAAAGAATAACATCATCCTGCAAGAACGCAACCGCAGCGGTTTTGGAAGAAGTATCAAAAGCTAAAGTTAACATAGCTCACTTAAATATTTTCATAATGTCATTGACAACTTTAAAATTCAAACGCTCAACATCAATGAAAACCACGAAAAGCATCAGCATCAACAAAATGACAAAACCGATTTGTTGAGACATCTCCTTCACTTTAATACTTATCTCTCTTCTGGTTACAATTTCAATTAGGTAAAAGAAAATATGGCCGCCATCGAGAACAGGTATGGGAAAAAGATTAATTACCCCTAAGTTAATAGAAAGTATGGCCATAAAGAGAATAAAAGGAATTATGCCTTCTTTTACCTGAGCACCGGCAATCTGAGCAATAAAAATTGGGCCACCTAAAGTTCGTGGCGAAATAACACCCTCCAACATTTTAACCACAGAAATAACCGTCAGTTTGCTAATCTCCCAAGTCTTGCCGACTGAGGCAATTATCGCATCCCAGGGATTTTTTCTTTCTATTATCGTATTCCCGACAGGAGATACTCCAATAAGGTATGTAGATATTTCTTCACCAAAGATATTCTTTGATTTAGATAACCTTGGTTTAATTAAAAGATGTTTCTTCTCCGCACCCCTCTCTACAGCCACTTCCATTTCTTTACCTTTACTTTCAGCTATTATTGGCTTTATCTCTTCCCAAAAGACAACTTTTTTATCATCGATGGCAATGATTTTATCACCGCCTATCATGCCTGCTTCAAAAGCGGCAGATTCTTTTTGCACTTCTCCAACGACAGCGGTTAAATTCGGCAAACCATACATGAAAACAATAATAAATATTACAATAGCCAACAAGAAATTAAAAACAGGACCGGCCAAAATAATTAACATACGTTTCCATTTGGACTTTTTGAAAAATGACTTTTTTTCATCTTCCGGTGACAATTCTTCATTACCCGACTCACCCAAAAGTTTGACAAATCCGCCTAACGGAATCCAGGAAAGCACATATTCCGTTTCTCCAATTTTCTTACCAATGATCTTCGGACCAAAACCGAGAGAAAATTTAAGAACACCCACACCGGCAATTCGCGCAGCCAGAAAGTGCCCTAATTCATGAACAAAAATAAGAACACTCAATAAAATTATAAAAGAAATTAAGGTAATCACGTTATTATCCTTTCTATTATCTTTTTAGTTTCTATTCTCGCCCATAGATCGGCTTGCAGAATATCATGCAATGAGGGATTATTAATTGAATTATGGAGAACAAGAATTTTTTCTATAATCTTAGGTAAATCAATAAAACGAATCTTTTTCTCAATAAATGCGGTTACAGCAACTTCATCGGCGGCATTTAAAACCACCGGAGCCGTGCCGCCACAAAGGCCTGCTGTATAAGCAAGACTCAGGCAGGGAAATTTTTTTATATCCGGCTTGAGAAATTCCAACTTCCCTATTTTCACAAGATCCAGAGATGGAAGATCGTTAATTATCCTTTCCGGATAAGTTAAGGCATAAGCAATAGGTATTTTCATATCCGGAATTCCCATTTGCGCCAAAAAAGCGCCGTCAATAAATTCAACTAGCGAATGCACTATGCTTTGCTGATGAATCAAAACATCAATATCGCTGATGTCCAGATTGAATAACCATTTAGCTTCGATCACTTCCAACCCTTTATTCATCAGGGACGCAGAATCAACTGTTATTTTCTTTCCCATCTTCCAATTGGGATGCTGCAATGCTTGACTGAGACTTACTTTTTTCAATTCATTTCCGGTAAAATTAAAAAAAGGACCTCCGGAAGCCGTCAAAATTATCCGCCGTAAATTTTCGCGCTTACGTCCTTCTAAACACTGAAATATTGCGCTGTGCTCGCTATCCACAGGGATAATTTTTACTCCTTTCTTCTTTGCCTTTTTGGTTACAATTTCTCCAGCCATAACCATTGTTTCTTTGTTGGCTAATGCGATATCCTTGCCCGCTTCAATAGCTGCAAGCGTTGGTATCAAACCAGCCGAACCTGATATGGCGGAAACGACAATATCTGTGGATGGAAATGAAGCAATTTCTTTTAAGCCTTCTTCATCATAAAATATTTTAACCTTACTTTTAGAGGTTAAGGTCTCGCGCATTTTAAGAGCACTCTCTTTAGTGCTTACAGCAACCACTTTTGGCTTAAATTTTTCTATTTGCTTTTTGAGCAGATTTATATTTTTTCCAGCGGCAAGCGCCACGACCTGAAAGCGCTGCTGATTTTTTTCAATAACATCCAGCGCGCTTAATCCAATTGAACCTGTTGATCCTAAAATTGTTATTTTTTTCATTTATTTAATCACAAATATCCGATAATAATAAACAAAAGGGGCGATAAAAATCAGACAATCCAAACGATCGAGGATGCCCCCGTGACCGGGCAGAAGTGAACTTGCATCCTTAAGCCCATAGTTTCTTTTAATAGCGGATTCACAAATATCGCCCAATTGCCCGATAATACTGCCTGCAAAAGCAAGAATTGCTATTTGCATCAACGATATTTCCGGCAACAAATAATAAGCGAAGATCAGACAAGCAATTGTGCTTCCAAAGACCAATCCTGCCAAACCTTCCACAGTCTTACCTGGGCTGACTAAAGGGGCTAATTTATGTTTGCCGAAATATTTACCCACATATAACGCGACTATATCGCCCACGAAGGCAAGGATCAAAACAAACAATATCCATAAAATTCCTTTTTCCATCATTCGCAATGAAATGAAATACGACATCAAAAAAGGTATATACATTATGCCAAAGATTACTTTAGCGACGGATAGGACATCAAAATTTGATTCTTCAATCGACAAGACAAATAAAATAAATACAAGTAATACAGAAAAAGCCAGCACAGCAAGTAAATGCTGATTATTTCCAAAGAAGACAAACAAAGGAATTATTATCGCAAAAATCAGACCTTCAATTTTTTCCTTTAAAAAACCATTTCCAAAAACCATGTGATTGTATTCCCAAACTCCGCCCAGAATAAATAAAATAACAACAACGGAGAAAACTGCTTCTGAACAGAATAAAATAATTATGACTAATAAAGGCGCCAGAATAAGGCCTGTCAACCATCTTTTTAAATATGAATTCCCTGTCTTGGACATTAATTCAAACCTTAACTTTTTAAATTCATGGTTCAGATTGAAGAATCTTTTTCTCTCAACTGTTCACTGGTTAGACCAAAACGTCTTTCACGTTTCTGATAACTAGCAATTGCTTTAAAAAGGTCATCCTTTGTAAAGTCCGGCCAAAGGACATTAGTAAAATAAAGTTCTGTGTAAGCCATCTGCCAGAGCAAAAAATTACTGATGCGATACTCTCCACTGGTACGAATTAATAGATCGGGATCAGGCATTCCTGAAGTGTATAGATAATTGTTAAAAGTTCCCTTATTAATTTCATTGATATCAATTTTACCGTTTTTATTATCTTGAATAATTTTTTTTACAGCACGGATAATTTCATCTTTGCCACCGTAACTCAAAGCCAGATTTAAAATCATCTTGTCATTTTTTACTGTGGTTTCTTTTGCTTCCAAGAGTTTTTCTTTCACCGACGTATGTAACCGATCTATTTCACCGATAGTCGTGAGCCGGATCCCCTGTTTTTGCAGTTGTCTTGTTTCTTTGGTCAAATATTCTTCGAGTAAAAACATCAAAGTTTCCACTTCTTTAGCCGGACGTTCCCAATTTTCTATAGAAAAGGCAAATAAAGTAAGATATTTTATGCCGATTTCGCGACATGTTTTTACGGTTGTCCTGACTGATTGAGCACCTTTTTTATGCCCCCGAATTCTGCCTATTGCATGTTGCTTAGCCCAACGACCATTTCCATCCATAATTATGGCTATGTGTTGGGGTAATTTATTGAAGTCAATTTTTATCACTAATTTAGCTCCAAATTGATTTATCACTTTAATAGACAGAGCAATTTTATTCAACAGGCAATCTGATTTCGGTAAATCTGAATAATATCTGCAAAAATTCACCCTTAAGTAAAACAACGTGTTTAAGCAAATCAGCAGAAAAACAAATGGGGAGTTTTTGACTCCCCATTTCTGTATTTATGTAAAGTCCAGTTTAAATCTCCATTATTTCTTTTTCTTTGGCTACCAGTATTTTATCTGTTTTTTCGATATACTGATCAGTTAATTTTTGAACTTCTTCTTGCGCAGTAAAAAGTTCGTCTTCAGATATTTGATTATTTTTCTTCATATTTTTCAATTCTTCATTAGTATCTCTACGCGCATTACGTAACTTGATTTTTCCTTCTTCCGCCATCTTTTTCACAACTTTGGCTATTTCTCTGCGCCGTTCTTCCGTTAATTGCGGAATAGAAAGACGTACTGCTTTACCATCGTTTGATGGCGTTAAACCTAAATCCGATTTTTGAATAGCCTTCTCAACTGCGCCAATTACTGAAACATCCCAGGGAACAATAAGAATTAGACGGCTTTCCGGAACAGAAATGTTAGCCACCTGAGCAATGGGAGTAGGAACACCGTAATAATCAACTTTGATTCCATCCAATAAAGCAACGGATGCTCTGCCTGTTCTCACCCTGCTGAAAGACTTACCTAAAGTGATAATCGCCTTTTCCATCTCCTCTTTAAATTTCTGAAAAACCGTTTCTTTAGACATATCATTCTCCTACATAAGTACCAATTTTTTGACCACAGATTGCCTTACGGATATTTCCTTTCTTTTGCAAATTAAAAACAATAATCGGCAACAAATTATCACGACAAAGTGATATTGCGGTTGCATCCATTACTTTAAGATTTTTTGTTAATACATCAATATAGCTTATTTTTTTAAACATAGCCGCCATTTTATTTTTTACCGGATCGCTGTCATATACTCCATCAACCTTAGTGGCTTTCATAATAACATCTGCTTTAATTTCCATAGCCCGTAAAGATGCGGCAGTATCTGTTGTAAAATACGGATTGCCGGTTCCTCCGGCAAATATCACTATCCTTCCCTTTTCTAAATGGCGCATGGCTCTTCGCTGAATAAACGGCTCGGCAATTTCATGCATTTCAATCGCTGTCTGCACACGTGTAGGTATGCCGCACAATTCCAAAGCGCTTTGCAGGGCAAGGCTATTGATCACTGTAGCCAACATGCCCATATAATCCGCTGAAGTTCGATCCATGCCCTTCGAACCGGCTTCCAGCCCGCGAAATATATTACCACCGCCAACGACAATTCCAATTTGAATATTGAGATCGGAGAGAGATTTTATTTCCCCAGCGATGAAATTAGCCACATCCGGATCAATTCCAAAAGGCTGTTTACCCAGAAGAGATTCGCCGCTTAGTTTCAACAATATTCTTTTATAAATGGCTTTTTCTTTTTTTTTACCCATTTATTTTTTAATTTCCTCTCCCAGTTGAAATCTAGCAAATCTGCGAATAACAACATTTTCACCTGTTTTGGCTATAGTGTTACTTAAAAGTGTCCCCACAGTAATATCGGTATTTTTTATAAACTTCTGTTCAATCAAACAGATGTCTTCGTAAAATTTCTTAAGTTTTCCCTCAATTATTTTGTCCCAGATTTTTTCCGGTTTGTTTTCTTCACGTAATTGGCTGCGGTAGATCTCTTTTTCTCTATCTAAAATTTCCGGAGGGATTTCATCAGACCGGACATAAAGCGGATTGGATGCCGCAATATGCATTGCAATATCTTTGGCCATTGTTTGAAAATCGTCGGTTTTTGCGACAAAATCAGTTTCGCAATTTATCTCCACCATAACTCCAATTTTGCCACCCATATGAATATACGAAGCTACAGTACCATCTTTAGCAGCTTTAGAAGATCTTTTCGTTGCCGCCGATAATCCCTTTTTTCTTAAATAATCAATAGCTTTTTCAAAATCACCGTCCGCCGCTATTAATGCTTCTTTGCAATCCATCATTCCTGTACCGGTTTTTACCCTTAATTCTTTAACCATTGCTGAAGATATTTCCAATTTTATATTCCTCCCTCTTAATACATTAATAAATCTAAAATAGTTTATAATTATTTGAATTATTCGTCGGCGTATTCTTCCGACTTCTCAAGTTTATCTTCCATTTCTAAACTCTCGGGAACATCAGTTTCCCCGGACTTGGGTTGGGCAACCAACTCTGTTTCTTTATTTGATTCTGCGGTAAGCTTCTCTTCAAAGCGTTTTTTCCCTTCCAAAATCGCATCGGCAAATTTAGAGGTAAATAATTTAATTGCTCTTATGGCGTCATCATTTCCCGGTATAATATAATCGATATCGTCAGGATCGCAATTAGTATCAACTATGGCCACTAAGGGGATTCTTAATTTTTTTGCTTCATTAACTGTTATGTGTTCCCTGCTGGGATCGACAATAAAAACAACTGCCGGTTGAGATTTCATATTTCTAATTCCGCCTAAAACATTTTCCAGTTTTTCCTTTTCTTTTTGTAATTTCGTTATTTCTTTTTTGGGAAATGCTTTAATGGAATCATCGTTAAACATAGCAGTTAAAGTATTTAAACGGTCGATACTCTTTTTAATGGTCATGAAATTGGTCAACATACCGCCAAGCCAACGCTGATTGACATAAGGCATACCGCAACGCGTAGCTTCTTCCTTAATAGCTTCCTGCGATTGCTTCTTGGTTCCGACAAAAAGTATCTCTTTGCCCTGGCTGGCAGTATTAATAACAAAGTTATACGCTGCCTGAAACATGCCGACGGTTTGCTGTAGATCAATAATGTAAATATTGTTTCTCGCCCCAAAAATGTACGGCTTCATCTTGGGATTCCATTTGTTTGTCTGATGCCCGAAATGGACACCCGCTTCCAGTAAAAGTTTCATTGAAATTGCTGACATATTTTTCTCCTCTTTTGTTTTTTCCTCCATTCCCTTCAACTTACACGGCACACTTAATTAAAAGCAACATACCGGTAATCCAGAAATGTGTGAAATTTGAATTTGGCGGCAATTAACACAAATAATAAGAATAATCAAGTTTAAATAACTGTTTTCAGGTAATAATATTAATATCTTTTATCTTGGATTAAGTTGAGTAATCAGCATTTATTTTCACATAATCATAGGAAAGATCCGACGTATAAACATAATATGATTTATCTCCCCCCCCAACTCAATGTGTACATCGATCCGGTCTTTTTGAAATATTTCTTTCAATTTATTTAAATTAATATTGACCGGCGAATTTTGGTAAAATACTAATATATTTCCTATCGATAGGCTGATTTTTTCTTTTTCCATAGGTATTCCGGAAGAACCAAGGGCGGCAATTATTCTTCCCCAATTAGGGTCTTCTCCAAAAAATGCCGTTTTGACTAAATTGGAGTTGGCAATAGCATATGCGGCACACCGTGCATCTGACTTTGATTTGGCACCTTCCACCATGATGGAAATAAATTTTGTCGCCCCTTCGCCATCTTGAACAACTGCCTGACAAAGCTCCATTAAAACATCCGTTAACATATAACGAAAACGCTGCAAACGCGCTTGCGCCTTTTCCAATGGATTGTTACCGGCTAAACCGTTGGCTAAAATAATTGCCATATCATTAGTGCTCATACAACCGTCAACACTGATGGAATTGAAAGTAGAATTAATTACCTGATGAAATACTGTGCTCAGAGCTTTGGAATCAATTAAAGCGTCGGTCATTATATAAGTCAGCAAGGTAGCCATATTGGGTTCAATCATACCGGCGCCTTTGGCTATACCGCAAATGGTAATATCTTTTGCTCCGACCACACCTTTCCGTATAGCAATTTTGGGATATTTATCCGTCGTCATGATCGCCGTTTCCGCATCTTCAATGCCGGTCTCATTTAATCCTTTAACCAAGTTACCGATGCCGTTTTCTATCTTTTTTAAGGGAAGTCTCTTTCCAATAACTCCTGTCGAACTCACCAATACAAGTTCATCTTTTATTTTCATTTCTTTAGACAGAGCCGCTGAAACAACTAACGCGTCGTGGTAACCTTCTTTTCCAGTTGCCGCATTGGCACAGCCACTGTTGGTAATGATCGCTTGGGCCATCCCTTTTTTAACACGCTCTTCATCAATCAATAACGGTGCAGCTTTGAAAGTGTTCTTAGTAAATACTGCTGCTACTTTTGCAGGTATGGTCGAATAAATTAAGGCAAGGTCTTTTTGATCGGATCCCTTAATTCCAACGGAAATTCCATTGGCCAAAAAACCAGGTACGCTAATTTTTGTTGTGCTTTTAACCATGAAACTAACTCCTCTTTAATTTAAGCACCGCAACATTTTTTATATTTCTTGCCGCTGCCGCAAGGACACGGATCATTCCGTCCGATCTTGTCGCCTTCATGCTTAATTGTTTTCGTTTCCGGCACATCTTCTCCACGGCTCATAATGTAATCTTGTTTTTGTTTCTGCCGTATTTCTTCTACTTCTTCCTCTCTTTGTATTTTAACCAAACATAATTTTTCCAACACATCCATTTTAATGCGGAAAATCATCTCCATAAACATTTCGTAGCCTTCACGCTGATACTCTCTCACGGGATCCTTTTGGCCATAACCGCGCAAACCAATCCCTTCTCTCAAATGATCCATGGCTAATAAATGTTCTTTCCATTGAGTATCTATTGACTGTAACATGATCACTTTCATTAAGTAATCCATGAGCTCTTTGCCAAATTCATTTTCTTTATCGTGAAGAAGTTTTTGAACATTTTGAATTATTAATTCACTGATAGATGATTGATCAGAAGTAATTTCATTTGAATTAGCTAAATTAAGTTTTAAATTGAACTGCTTCAATAAGGCATCGTCAAGCCCTTTAAGATTCAAGTCTTCGCTATGCCCTTTTTCAGGGATATATGTGGATAAAAGATCATCAACAATTTCTTCAACCATTTCTTCAATATCTGTCCATAAGTTATCACCACGTAAAACTTTTTTCCTTTGTTCATAGATTACTTTACGTTGCCTGTTCATTACGTCATCGTAATCTAAAAGATGTTTACGAATATCAAAATTTTGTCCTTCAACGCGTTTTTGGGCATTTTCTATAGCTCGGGAAATATATTTATGTTCGATAGGCTGATCTTCTTCTATTCCGATCTTGTCCATAATTCCCGATATTCTCTCGGCCCCGAATATACGCAGTAAATCATCTTCCAATGAAAGATAAAAGCGCGAAGATCCATTATCGCCTTGCCTGCCTGATCGCCCTCTTAACTGATTGTCTATACGGCGGCTTTCATGACGTTCGGTGCCTAATATATGCAGGCCTCCTAAATCGGCAACGCCTTCTCCCAACTTAATATCCGTGCCACGGCCAGCCATATTGGTGGATATTGTAACCATCCCCGGTTGACCTGCCTGAGCAACTATTTCTGCCTCCCGTTCATGATTCTTCGCATTCAGAACATGATGTTTTACACCGGAACGAGTAAGATAGTTACTTAAGGATTCTGATTTCTCTATAGAAATAGTTCCTATCAAAACCGGCCGTTTTTCTTTATTTAAAGACTTAACTTCTTTAATTACAGCATTGATCTTTTCCTTCTCGGTTTTATAGATTAAATCGTTGTGGTCTTCGCGAATCATCGGCATGTTGGTCGGGACGACAAGAACATCCAGATTGTAAATTTTCTTGAATTCGGCTGCTTCCGTATCGGCTGTCCCTGTCATACCAGCCAGCTTCTTGTACATTCTAAAATAATTTTGAAATGTGATTGAAGCCAGCGTTTGATTTTCTCTTTCAATTTTTACTTTTTCCTTCGCTTCCAGTGCCTGATGAAGACCATCACTATAACGCCGGCCTGGCATTACCCTTCCGGTGAACTCGTCGACGATAATAACCTCTCCGTCTTTAACAAGATAATCCACATCCCGTTTGAACAAAGTATGGGCACGAAGAGCTTGATTGACGTGATGAACGATTTCTATATTTCGCGGTTCGTAAAGGTTTTGCACATTTAAATATCCCTCAACATGCGCAACCCCTTCTTCCGTGAGAACAACCGTGCGGCTTTTTTCGTCTATTGAATAATCGTTATCCCTCTTTAATCTTGGAATTATTTGATTTATCTTATAGTACTTATCCGTCGATTCCTCGGATGAACCGGAAATAATCAACGGAGTCCGGGCTTCATCAATCAAAATGCTATCCACTTCGTCAACTATAGCATAATTGAACTCACGCTGAACGTAATCATCCAGATTAAACTTCATATTGTCCCGAAGATAATCAAAACCAAATTCGTTATTTGTTCCGTAGGTGATATCGGCATGGTATGCTTCTCTTCTTTCCGGATCATCCAGACCATGAATAACAACACCAACACTTAAACCCAAAAAGTTATAAATCGGCCCCATCCATTCAGAATCTCTTTTGGCCAAATAATCATTTACAGTAACAACATGGCAACCTTTTTCTTCTAAAGCATTAAGGTATAGCGGCATGGTCGCAGCCAGTGTTTTTCCTTCACCTGTTTTCATTTCAGCAATCTTGCCTTCATGCAAAACAATTCCGCCGATTACTTGGACATCAAAGGGGCGCATTAACAAAGTACGGCGGGAAGCTTCCCTTGCTACGGCAAAAGCTTCGGTTAGAATATCATCAATAGTAAGGCCATTTTTTAATTTTTCCCTAAAATAGGGAGTTTTCGCCCGCAATTCTTCATCTGTTAACGACATCATCGCCGGTTCAAAATTACTGATTTCATTTAAAAGCAATGACAATCGCTTTAATTCCCGATCATTTTTTGTTCCTACAATTTTTTTCAGTATATTTCCCAACATTGATTAATTACCTTTTAAAAAAAAACCGGTAAATTTACCGGTGGATTTAAATAATTTTTATCGATAATCACGGAATTAACCCCTCCGCTTCGCGGGATAATTCGACTTGCAAACTTCAGTGCACTTCGTTTCTGAAGATTGAGTCTCATTAACTTACCAATTCCACTGCGCCTATAGTGACCTTTAGGTTATACGCTTCGCTTTCGGAATTGGAGTTTCACAATAAAAGCTCACACCCTGAGGTGAAATTTTCCGGTAAGGAAAATATTTTTTTAATTTTTCTCCTTAACTTCGCCATTAGGACTAGTATTGCGATTTGCACTTATGATCAGCCGAATATATTTTTCAAGTACTTTCTGGGATTGACCGGAACATTGTTGACAAAAACAGCATAGTGGAGATGCGAACCTGTGCTGCGACCGGTATCGCCAACATAGCCGATTATGTCACCCCTTTTAACTCTCATACCTTGTTTTACAGCCATCCTGGACAAATGGGCAAAACCAGTAGCCAAGCCACGACCATGATCTATTTTTACAAAATTACCATCTTGCTGATAATATGCACTAACAATTATAAGTCCATCTGCCGGTGCAACTACTTCTTTGCCAAATCTGGCTGATATATCCAACCCTTTATGAAATTCAACACCTGTTCTGAAAGGTGACTCTCTTACCCCGAATTCCGATGTTACCCATCCTTTAACCGGCCAGATAGAAGGTGTAGCGGCCTGGATAGACTTTTGTTCATGTAAAAAAATCAATAATTCTTTAAAGCTCTTTTCCTGGTCATTGGCATCTTCATTTAATTTCGCAATTTCTTCACGAATTCCAGTAATCATCTTTTGTTGATCTTGATCTAATAATTCTTTAACTCCCGTTTCCTTATCAGATCCGCCAATACCTAAGGGTAGTTTTCTATCCCGGATGGTTTGATCTGCAGACAAAATTCTAATTTTCTTATCGAATTGCCGAAGCTCTTCCATCCGATCGGCAAAACCATCTATTTTCATGGCCAGATCCCGGAATTGCTGAGATTGTTCTTTGGTTTGTTCTCTGAGTCTTGCCAACTCGGCTCTGTCTCTTTTAATACTGGCATAATCATAAACAACATAGAGGGTTACGAGAATAGCTACTATGGAAGTAATAAGAATATTGCGAATTACAACTCTGGAAACGGATATTTTTTTAACGCCGCTTTTTCGGCTGGGAATAATCATTAATGTAAATAAATTATCAGACATTCTTTTCCTTGAGATTTAAATGAGATTCACAAATATTATAATTAAAGGTGTTCGGTAACTACCACAAAAAAAGAATCAAAGTCAAGAATAACTTGACTTTAGTTATACATTAAATTTATTAGATTTAAGCCATCTAATGATTTAAATAGATAATAATATTAAGTACAAATCCGATCACTGGCTTAGTTATAATGGACTTGTTGACTTGAGCTGCAAAAAACATTATTGTGTTTGCCTAAAAGAGAAAAAAGAATCGAATACTATTGCGAAGATGAAGAATACTTTCATAATTATCGTGTTGTTAGCCATTCTGCTGACACTTTTCTCAGTGTCGGCATGTGTCTTTGTTCCGGCGATATCCAAATTAGATATGAAAACATTCGCGGCATCTCAGGAAAACAAAATCGGTGAATCCGCTCAAATTCTTTTGGTCATAGACAATAGTTCATTTTTCTCCACTAAAACAAATGTTTACGCAATGGAAAAGCGTGACAATAAATGGCAAATGGCTTTCGAACCTTTCAATGCAGTAATCGGGGTAAACGGCTTTGCTGCGGAAGGAGAAAAAAAGAAGGCGATGGGAAAACACCTTTCGGTATTTACCCACTTAAAATGACTTTCGGTTACGATGCAACCATAGGAACAAAAATGCCTTATCGTCAGGCGTTAGATGACGATGTCTGGGTTGATGATCCTCAAGCCGATGATTATAATCGCTGGGTAAAAAAATCTGAAACGCGCGCGGCTTCATACGAGCTAATGAAACGCGACGACAATCTTTATAAATACGGAATCGTCATCGAATATAACACCAGCCCAGTAATCAAAGAAAATGGCAGCGCTATCTTTTTACACATCTGGAAAGGAGAAAGCGTTCCTACAGCCGGTTGCGTAGCTGTTTCCGAAGAGAATATTCTCAAAATTCTTCAATGGCTCGATCCCGCGGCATCGCCGCTTATCATCATGGGAGTTAATAACTGAACGGAGTCTCTTCAATGAAATTTAAACTTCTATTTTTATCTCTGATCCTTATCTGTGTGAGTTTCGCGCAGATAGCTTATTCCGGCGACGCTGATAAAATGCCGGGTAATTTTGTCGATATACAAAAAGTAATTCCCGATATTGTTCTTGATATTCGTTATTACGGCCCGCATAACTTTGTCGGAGAAAGAGTTGAAGGCTATTTGGCGTCCAAGTGCTATCTTACAAAAGAGGCGGTCCAAGCGTTGGCCGAAGTGCAAAAAGAACTCGAACCATATTCACTATCGCTAAAAATATATGACTGTTATCGCCCCCAACGCGCTGTCAATCATTTTGTCCGCTGGGCAACGGAAATTGAAAATATCAAAACAAAAAAAGAATTCTATCCTACCATTGATAAAAGAAATTTATTCAAAGACGGTTATATCGACAGCAAATCCGGCCACAGCCGCGGTAGCACGATTGACCTGACCATTGTCCCCTCGCCTGCCCCCGCACAGGAGCAATATTCGCCGGGACAAAAACTTTACGAATGTTACCTGCCAGCGGCAAAACGCTTTCGCGATAACAGCATCGATATGGGAACCGGTTTTGATTGCTTTGATGAACTATCGCATACCGCAAATGCCAATATCGGCCACCAGCAGAAAATCAACCGGCTCCTGCTCAAATCATTAATGGAGAAGCATGGATTTAGAAATTATGATAAGGAGTGGTGGCACTTTACACTGAAGAATGAACCTTATCCCGATACTTATTTTGATTTTATGATTGAGTGAGTATATGAAAATTAAATTACCGGCTTTCTTCAAATCCTACGGCTTCTCATTCATTTTGATTATATCCATCATTATCGGCTCTGTTCTTGGAATCATCTTTAAAAAAGATGCCGCCGTTTTAAAACCACTCGGAGATATATTTCTCAATCTTCTTTTTACAATCGTAATCCCGCTGGTTTTTTTCTCCATTTCATCAGCAGTCGCCGGAATGTCCGACCTGAAGCGCCTGGGAAAAATATTGACGGCCATGATCGTCGTCTTTACCATCGCCGGTTTCATCGCCGCCTGCGTTATGATGATCGGCGTCAAGATATATCCTCCCGCGCTAGGCATAAATATCAACTTAGGCTCATACCTGAAGATTGAGCATTTCAATACCGCCGAACAAATTGCGAAGGCGCTGACCGTATCGGACTTTCGCGACATACTGAGCAAAAATAATATGCTGGCGCTGATTATTTTTGCTATTCTCACCGGTCTGGGCGCGTCATCCGCGGGCAAAAAAGGAAAGGCTTTCGCTGATTTCTTGAGCGCGGGAACCGAAGTTATGATGAAGGTTATCGGATATATCATGCTCTACGCGCCGATCGGTCTCTGCGCATATTTCGCGTACATTACAGGATCTTTCGGCACTGAACTGCTCGGTTCCTATGCCAGAGTGATTATCCTGTATTTCCCTCTTGCCATCTTATACTTTTTTGTAGCCTTTACACTTTATGTATACATAGCGGCAAAAGGTCCGGGCGTGAAGGCCTTCTGGAAAAACATTATTCCTCCATCTATAACCGCTCTGGCGACGGGAAGCAGCATGGTCACAATACCATCCAACCTTGATGCCGCTGATAAAATGGGCGTTCCCCGGGAAATCAGCGATATCGTTATTCCGGTAGGCGCGACACTGCACATGGAGGGATCGTGTCTGGCCGCTGTCTTAAAAATAGCTTTTCTTTTCGGTGTATTCCATATGGATTTTACCGGAACCGGCACCATATTAACCGCCATCGGAATCGGCATGCTGACGGGGATGGTCGTAAGCGGCATACCGGGCGGCGGCACTATAGGCGAACTGCTGATTATCTCTCTTTACGGTTTTCCGCCGGAAGCATTTCCATTGATCACGATAATCGGCACTCTGGTTGACGCTCCTGCGACGATGGTAAACGCCGTTGGTGATAATGTGGCCAGCATACTGGTTGCACGAATTATGGGCGGAAAAGATTGGATGAAAGAAGTTTAAATTATCAAAAGATAATAATACGAGCGAACTTATATATTAATTTTTTACAAAATATCTAAAACATGAAAGGTGGCAATCGATTTTGGACATCAGACCGGAATATGCAAGATTGATTACTGTTGTTTATCAAACCATAGACAGTAAAAGAGGCACAAAACTATCTGAAAAAGATAAATGGCTATTTGACGCTGAGACTCTCTCAGTAAAGCTATTCTATCACTTGGCTTCTATTCTCCATTTATCTTTTGAAACCACTTTGCCGCAATTTGATATCCGTAAACACAACTTTTTTGATCACGCTTCTATGTATGTTCTATCCCGTGTTTCTTTTGAGACATATTTAACGTTCTTTTTCATCTATTGCGATAGTGGCTGTGGCATTGAAAAACGAATGTTCAGACATCTCCTTTGGAAGCTCAGTGCTCCAATAGACAGACAAGGATTTAATTTGATTTCTGAAGCAGCGGTAAAGACATTGGCTCTTGAAAAAAAAACAATTGAGAAGATGTTGGCCGAACTCGAAGGTAACAAAGTTTTTTTAACCCTAGAAGAAAAACTTCGGAAGAAGGCTAGAAAAGGAAAATGGCGTTTGGACAAAACCTGGGTAGATATTGCCGAAATAGCAGGCTTCGCCAAGAAAACTTTTCGAACAGTTTATAGTTATTTATGTTCATATGCTCACGCTGGTGGTTTGAGCGGGTTGCAAATCGGACAAGTTATAAACGTGCAAGATCAAGAACGACTCTCCAAGCTTTCCTTGCAATTCGGCCTATTGCTGATGAGCCATTTTCTATTCTCATACACATCCTGTTCCCTGAAACTAGAGAGGTTTTAGAAAAGGATGAAGAAGGATACAGGCTTGCCAACAAATGGTTCGTTACATGGAAGGAAGATGGATTTCAGAACATATTTTTATCATAACTTTCTTGACAATTACCTTGCATAACTTTTATTTTTACTTTCATGAATATTTGCCACAAATGCAAGAATGAAATAGCGGAAGATTTTTTTGTCGGTCGACAATCGCAATGTCCTTACTGCGGAGTTGATCTGCATTGCTGTCTTAACTGCTCTTTCTATGACTTAGGCGCTTATAACGACTGCCGTGAACCTCAAGCCGAAAGAGTGCTAGATAAAGCCCACTATAATTTTTTTGATTTTTTCAAATTCAAACAATCAGGAAAATCTTCCGGCGCGGCTGATTCGGGAACTAAAGACAAACTGGAAGATTTATTCAAGAAAAGCTAAAACTGGATACCGGCCTTCGCCGGTATGACGACATACATGAAGATTCTGATTATTTCAACATAGTTTCTTCTCGGAAATGACACTATCTAAGGATTAAATCGCACAGGGCGAATGGCGGCCGGGGAGTAATTCTATTTGGTATTTTCGTCTGGACAAGGTTTGAATATCCAGCTTATCTTTGATTTCCTTAAGCGTTACAACTTCTATACCCATGTTGAGTGCTTTTTCCAAAAGCTCTCTGAATTGATTTTGGAAGATGCCCCCTTCCACTTCGGCGTGAACCGGCAGGACATGTGTTTTGCCATCTTTAAGAAGATCGGAAATAATTGCTACGCCTTTTTGCGCGTCAATTTCTTCAAAGCAAGGAAGGTTGGAGGGAATCTCCAAGACATTTATTGCTTCGTGAATAAACGGCGCTTTAGCCCGCGTACAGCTTAGATATTCAAATTTATATTCTTTAATTTTTGTCAGCACCCGATCATCGATAAGCCAGGAAGGCGCACCGAAGGCGGTAGGTTTCCTTCCCGTCAATTTTTCAAAACCACTCATTCCCTGGGCAAACCACTCTTGAATCCAGTTTTCTGATTTTGTGGTCAGTTCATCCTGCCAGCGACGGTGATCCCAAGCATGAAACTGGACTTCATGACTAGCCGTAATTATATCTTTCACAACTTGCGGAAAGGAAAGCGCGATCATGGGCGCGGGAAGCAATGTGCCGTAGAATGCAGTTTTCCAGCCATAAAGGACGGGCGCGTTTGTCCGCATCATCTTCTTTAAAAATAGTGGATTTTTGATTAACTGTAATGCCGCGCGGCCTGAATTATCCGGACCGATGCTTAAAAAAAAAGTTCCTTTTAAATTGAATTCCTTTAAGGTCTGTAAAAGACAGGGCACGCCGTTTTTCATGCCCCAGTAGGTATCGACATCTATTTTTAATCCGAGCATTGGCAAAAGGATTTCTCCAAAAAGAGATTGCCGCGTTCACTGTCGTGAACTCGCAATGACATAATTCAATATAAGTTTTCTGGATTCCCGTCTACTTAACCTAAAGGTCATCTAGGACGGGAATGACAACGGAACAAAGAAATCATATCTCGGCGTCTTTGTTTTCTTTCAAAAATGAATTGAGCGTTAACCGCATCGATTCTTGCAAACCTATTTTTGGTTCCCAGTTCAAAAGCTTTCTCGCTTTCTCAATGCTGGGCTTGCGCGTGTAAATATCCTGGTAGCCTTTGCCGTAGAAAGTATCCGCGGAAGTATCAACTATATCTGAATAACTTTTATCTTTTTTATGATCGGGGTG
>CAVQCU010000086.1:0-7028 GCA_963710995.1 uncultured delta proteobacterium | reverse complement strand
AGACAACATTTTATGGAAATCGATTTTCCCGGGGTCAAAAGGAGCTAACCAAGGCGCCAGAAGCGAAACAAGCAACAGCAGTAGAACAAGTCCGCTGCCAGCGAGCACCAATTTATTTTTATAAAATGTTTCCCAGAATTTCATTTTTCCAAAACCGTCAAGAAATTCTTATGCGGGGGTCCGCCAGCGCATAAGAAACATCGGCAATTAAATTGCCTAAAAGTGTTAAAATCGCACCAATAAGCAAAATGCCCATAACCGTCGGATAATCTCTTGCCATAACTGCCATATAAAAAAGCTGTCCCATTCCCGGAATAGCGAAAATTGTTTCAAAGATGACACTCCCGCCGATAAGACCGGGGATGGAAAGCCCTAAAATGGTTATAGCCGGTAAAAGCGCATTGCGCAGCGCATGTTTGTAAATGACATCCCTTTCGCTCAACCCCTTGGCGCGGGCAGTCATAATGTAATCCTGCCTGATAACTTCCAGCATGTTCGCGCGCATATAACGGGAAAGGCCCGCCAATCCTCCAAAAGAGGAAATGAACAAGGGTAAAATCAAATGTTTGGCTAAATCAACGAACTGCGCCCAGAGGCTAAGATATTCATAATTTAAAGAACGCAAACCGGAGATGGGCAACCATCCCAACTGGATGCCGAAAAATATCATCATCAACAACGCCAGCCAAAAAGTAGGAATCGCAAAACCAATAAAGACAAATATTCCGGCAATCTTATCGAAGAGCGAATTCTGATGGACAGCGGAAAGTACTCCCAAGGGTATGGCAATCGCAATGATAATTAAAAGAGATAAAAATTCTATCATGATGGTAATGGGCAGCCGTTCCATTATTTTTGCGGTAACAGGCCGATGGTCAGACGAAAACGAAATGCCCAAATTTCCATGACTGATCTTTTTCAGCCAGGACCAATACTGCACATGAATCGGCTTATCCAGTTCATACAATGTTTGGAGGCGTTCTTTCATCTGCACAGAAGCTTTTGGATTCATCTGGGTCTGCAAATCAGTAGGAGAACCGGGAGCCAGGTGCATAACGAAAAAACAAATGATCGTAATTCCCAGCAAAAGCGGAATCATAAATAATATTCTTTTTCCGATATACTTTAACAATGTATTCCCCTGATTAATACTTGACTCATCTTATATTAGAAATCTAAAAGGTTCATATTTTTGATATTATTCAGTGACTCCGAAAGGTCATTTTCGTCATGAGCCTCCAGTGTCATCGTAGGCTTCGCTCCGATTTCCCTGAGAGTCTGAAAAAGCTCAGTAAAAGGAAACGTGCCGTAGCCTACAGGGAGGTGCTCATCCGTCTTCCCACGGTTATCATGCAAATGCAGGTGTCCTAAATATTCCCCCAGTTCCTGCAGCCAAATATTCAACGGTGTATAAGAAAACACGTTAAAATGTCCCGTATCCAGACAAAAACAAATACTATCCGAAGATAGGGAATCGAAAAGACGGCGCAAAATACGCGGCTCTTTTTCATAAACATTTTCCAGGGCAATAATTGTTTTAGTGTCTTTGGCCAGCGCAATCAACTCTGTCCATGTTTTAATGCTACTCTCCAGCCATAAATCATCACAATCCACATAATACCGATCATCAAAAGCTGGATGGCATACGATTTTTAAGGGATGAAAATAAGGGACTAAATCGAATACCTCCTTAATCCGGTCAAGGCTTACCTGCCGTATTTTATCATCCAGCGCTCCCGGACGTAAATCCATAAATGGAGCATGGAAAGTTACTTTTAAGTCGACCTCGGTAAAAAGTTTTTCCGTCTCTATACATTTTATTTTATCTAAATTCTGCAACGAATAGTGACTGAAATATATTTCAAGATTCAGCTTCTGCTGCAAAATCATCTCCAGATATTTGGGCATAAGATGATAAGGCATATGCGCGTGAACCTTGCTTAAAATATTCTGCATAACGAAATCCTTATTATATTATCTAATCAAATTTGACAGGGAAATTTGATTTACCATAGCTATTCTTTTTTCACAATTGGAATAACGGACATTAAATGCAACATTGTCAACTTTCATTATTTGTGGCATATAATATAAAAACCACGGGTATGAACCCCAAAGCGAGCTTTGAGGTTCATACCCTCCGCTTTGCGGGATTGTTCAACTTACCAATTCCGATGCGCTTCGCTTTCAGAATTGGAGTTTCACAAATCCAACATTAAACAGGAGGTCTACTTGCCGGCAAAGAAAAATGAAACCAGAGAACGTCTTCTTTTGTGCATCAACGCAACTTTGCAGAAAAAAGCAGAAGATGTTGTTGTTTTGAATTTAAAAATAATTTCCGCCTTTACAGATTATATGATTATTTGCAGCGGTACATCCGAGAGGCAAGTTCAGGCTATTTCCGCCGGAATTCGAGAATTTTTAAAGAAAGCGGATATCAAACCTCTGGGTGTTGAAGGTGAGGCTAATGGTCAATGGATTTTACTTGATTATGATGATGTCGTAATTTCTATTTTTCTGGAATCACTTAGAACTTTTTATGATATAGAAAATTTGTGGGATGCCCCACGCATGAATATTGACGAAAAGGCCACGGAAATAAAGCGGTTAACCAAGGAAATGGCGTGATAATTGAAGTTTTAAATGATTTCAGCGATATTATTTTCCCATCCCGGTGCCTGGGCTGTGCGGAAATTTTGCATCCGCACCGCGGACAAATGTTTTGTCCTGCCTGCAAGGAAAAAATTAAATTTATAACCGATAATCTTTGTCCTGTTTGCGGCACAACTTTTTCCTACAGTCCGGCCGCAAGCCATTTATGCGGAAATTGCATGGAGAATAAAACTTATTTTTCCTGTGCCCGCGCTGTCGTCAGTTACGAAACCATTATTCTCAATACAATTCATCAGTTCAAATATGGAAACAATATATCCGTCGGCGCCCGGCTTGCTTCTTTCATGGCCGATTTTTCTTTCCCAGATGTTGACTTCACCGGCTATTCTTTAATTATACCTGTACCCCTGCATATTAAAAGACTTCGCCAGTGTGGATTTAATCAATCCCTCATTTTGGCGCGGGCTCTTGCAAAAAAATGGCAAATCCCCGTTAATTTTTTCCTGCTAAAGAGGCACAAATTTACTTTAACCCAAACAGGTTTAAATAAAACTAAAAGAAAGCAAAATATCAAGGGCGCTTTTGAAGTCAGCGAAAAGAAAAAAATCGCCGGTAAAAATGTCATCCTCGTTGGTGATGTTTACACTACTGGAGTCACTATCAATGAATGCGCTAAAACCCTCACCAAAGCCGGAGCGCAAAAAATTACTGCTTTAACGCTAGCCAGAGTTCTCCAAAGTTATACCCATTAGCTATTGGCTATTAAAAGGTTGATTTATCGGGTATAATACCAAGTAAGCTTTCATAAATTTATATTTAAATTTTTGAAAGCAACTTGCTATAAATTCTCATATAATAAGGAGTAAGAATGAACAAAATTTTAGAAAGAACCGCTCTTAAAGATAAACTGGAAGAACTGCGGAAGAAAGGAAAAAAGATCGCTTTCACTAATGGCTGTTTTGATATTTTACATGTCGGTCATGTCCGTTATTTGCGCAAAGCAAAGAAAACCGCCGATGTTTTGGTCCTGGCTCTCAACAGCGATTCTTCCGTCCGGTCAATCAAGGGAGAAGAAAGGCCGCTAATGAACGAAAAAGAAAGGGCGGAAATCCTTGCCGCGCTTGAATTTATTGATTTTGTGACTATATTTCAGGAATTAACACCGTTGGAACTAATCAATTACCTGAAGCCGGATATTCTTATCAAGGGAGGCGACTGGCGTGAAGAAAAGGTTGTCGGTCGGGAAGAAATAAAGAAATGGGGGGGCCGGGTAGCAATAATTCCCGAAGTTGAAGGAAAATCAACAACAAATATCGTGGAAAAGATAAAAAAACTGTATTGTTCTAATAATTGAATATTCTTGGCGATTTTACTTAAATTCCTTTGCGCCGGGAGAAAATGATCTTTAAATACTGTTGATATAAATTTTTTCCTTTACAAATAAATTTCCATTAGGTAATACAATTAGTTAAGTTTTTTAAAGCAAGGAGAAGTGATTTTGGAAAAACAGACGACTAAACAAGGAAAAATGGAAACATACAAAGCATTGCTTACGCAGAAAATAAATGAGTTGCTGAGTGAAGCTGGTAAAACTGTTTCCGAAATGACCAATGGCAAAGAAAACTATCCTGATCCCAATGACAGAGCTTCTCTGGAATCCGACCGGAATTTTGAATTACGCATCAGGGACAGAGAACGCAAGCTGATCATGAAAATGCAGGAAGCTATCAAAAGAATCGATGATGGTGTTTTTGGCATTTGTGAAGTTTGCGGCGGACCGATCTCCGAAAAAAGACTGATGGCCAGGCCGGTTACCACCCTTTGCATTGATTGTAAAACCAAGCAGGAAAAAATGGAAAAGCTCAAGGGTGAATAATCTCAAATTATAGCTTTATAAAAACGCTCCTTTATTGGGGCGTTTTGTGTTTTATAACTCAACTTCCGCTAAATAATTCCATTTTTTAATCAAAGATGATATCAAGATTGTATGTATGTAAATATCGCCCTCAACATTCCGTCAGATAAACTCTTCACTTATGAAGTTTCCGCGAATTTGCAGCAGGAAGTTGAAATCGGCAAACGCGTATTTGTCCCTTTTGGCCGCAGAAAACGCACCGGTTTTATCATCAAAATAATTTCATCCTGCGATATGAAAAATATAAAATCAATTGCCGAGATACTCGATGACGAACCGCTGTTTGGTTCAAGCGACCTAGATTTCTATCAATGGATTGCCAATTATTTTATGTATCCGCTGGGCAAAACGCTAGCCGAACTGATTCCTTCCGGTTCCGAAAAAAAAGATTTCCTCTGGATCATCCCATTACCCCTGACAACTGAGATTCATCTTCCTCCCGCGCAGGAAAAACTGTTGACATTTTTACAGCAGTATCCTCAAGGCATAGCTTTAAACAATATAACTAAAGTCAGCGGATTTAAAAATGTTTCTTCAGCAGTGCGGGAACTGCATTCAGCGGGGCTTCTGCAAATTGAAGAAAAACAAAACAAACAACTTTCTCCGCACAGCGAAATAATTGTTACCCTTAATGAAAGCAAAATTGCCGAAACCAAATTAACTGATAAGCAGGAAAAACTCATCGGCTTTATTCAAACTAAATGGCCAATATCTTTAAATGATTTAATTGAAGAATCGAATATTTCCAGCGCGGTTATCAAAAGACTGCGCGACAAAGAGATTATCATATTTACTGATAAAGAAAAAATGCGCACCGCCTCTTTCGATTCAACAATTGGCCGCAACAAAAACATAATTATTCTCAACAACCAACAGAATCGCACGCTGGAAGAAATTTCCCGCTATCTCGAAAAAAATATTTTTACGCCGATTTTGCTTCACGGGGTAACGGGCAGTGGAAAAACGGAAATCTATTTAAACGCCATCGAAAAGGTTTTGAAAAATGACGGCACCGCGATTTACCTTGTGCCGGAAATAGCATTAACCCCGCAACTGATCTCCCGCATTGCCGGAAGGTTCGATGAGCGGCAAATCGCGATCCTCCACAGCGGCATTGCTGAATCTGTCCGCTACGATCAATGGCGGCAAATCAAACGCGGCCAAATCAATCTGGTGATCGGCACCCGTTCCGCGCTTTTTGCTCCTTTGCCGAACTTAAAATTAATCATTGTCGATGAGGAACATGACTCTTCCTACAAGCAGGATGAACGGCTCTGCTATCATGCCCGCGACCTGGCTGTTTTAAAGGCAAAGTTGGCTTCCTCTGTTGTAATTATAGGTTCCGCCACACCCAGCGTCCGCACTTTCTTTAATGCCCAGACAAAAAAATATCGTCATCTGGAATTATCACAGCGCGTGGACGACAGACCCATGCCTGTAGTCGAAATCATCAACATGAAATCACAGCAGGAAGTTGGCAAGCTCCTCTCCTTCTCAGGTGGCAGCGTCGTTGGTCGGCCCATCTTGCCTGGTGGTTTAGCACCGTCACGCTTTGCTTTGGAGTGACGTTGCACCGTGCCGCGTCAGCGGCTTTTTGGGCTCGCTGAAGAGGCGAGCAGCATCCGCGCTTGTCATCTCGCCAGCAGCAGCGGCGTCAGACGCCAGTCGAAGCTCGTGAGTCGGCTGCGCGTAACGACCGCGTTCTTCCGGCCTGTCGACATCACGCGAGCAACAACGAAGTGAATCACCGAACATTGTAGCTCTGTGCACACCGACTGATTGAGTAAGCAGCTGTAGCTGCTGCGTTAGCATCGTTGGCTGCAATCAGCGCGTCCAGCTCAGCGGTGGCTAACCTGCATGCAGAGAAAGCGAGTAAGAACGCGCTCGCAGTTTTGATTAACGCCCACTCGATCCCGTCGCTCTTCTGCTCGCCGGGCATGGATTCAGGTGCATCTCTTGTCAACATAGCGAGCAAGGAGACAGGCACAGGTCACCAAACTCGTTGATGGAGACGCCAAACGTTTGCGAATGCACGTACGACATTGTTCTGGGTCCGTCATTCGACAGCAGAGCAGTCAACTCATCCAACACCATCGCGATCCTGCAAAATCAATTAAGCGCGATTCTGGCGTGAGGAAGTAAACAGTGCGCGAAACGGCTCACCCTGATTGGCTCTCCATGCTTAATGACACCCCGCTATGGAGTTTTTCGAACGAAAAAACTGAGTAGGTAGGCGATTTTCACGATCAAACGCTGTATTTCAGCGACGAATCCGATGCACACGTGTGAGAACTGCGCACTCGCTGAACCTGGAGCACTGAATCTCGTCCTGCGTCGTTTTTCGTCCTATCTCCACAGCAGTGTCTGGTTCTCGCTTTATGCTCATATGCTCACTGAGGAGTTGAAACAGAGCGAGTTGGAATCGTTTTGCTTCCGGGTGTGCTAACCTGCTGCTTCCCGCATTTGCCTCCCCGGTCTCGTCGACATCTGAGCCCAATAT
>CAVQCU010000085.1:0-6095 GCA_963710995.1 uncultured delta proteobacterium | reverse complement strand
TTTTATATATATAATTACTACTCGTTCATCATGCTATATCATCAATGACAAGAACAAAACAATTCAAAAGATTTTAATACAGGAATAGATATTTTTAAAATATAATACATATATAATAAACCAACACGAGGTCCTTTGTCTTGTTAACAAAGGGTATCATTCAGAAAACGGAAACAAACAAAACAATAATTAAAGAAAAAATCAGAATCGAGCCCAATTCAAAAAACACGGGAGAGAATGCCAGAGAGATGAGTAAAATATTTGTCAATAAGAATATTAATATCGGTCTTGTCACTTCGGCTTTCCACATGAAGAGGAGCGAGCGGGAATTTAAAAAATATTTCAATAATGTGGTGCCGCTTCCCGCTCATTATTTATATTCATCGCCCATCGGAAATCCCGTTATCAGGTATATGCCGCAATCAGAAGCGCTTTATAAAACGTCCGTCGCTTTAAAAGAAATTGTTGCTCAATTATGGTACCGGTTGAAATAATTATAAAAAAGTGAACTGTAAATAAAATATTTAAACATATATTATTGGGAGAAGAATGATTCATGGAACAGCAAAATAGAGGATATAACGATGAGATTAATCTTTATGATTTATGGAAAGTAATTGCCAAAAGGAAAAAACTCATCATCGGGCTATTTATTGTTATCGTAGGCTTAACAACTATTGTCAGCTTTCTTATGCCTGATATTTACAGAGGGAAGGCAGTTCTCTTCGTTATCCCCTCTGAAGAAATAAAGGCTAAAGAAATAACAGATTTGATTGGAAAAATTGATCGTGAAAAACGATTAAGCATTATGCCTAAATCATATCCTAATGTAACGGATATCAAGTTCAGCACCATTAAGGATTCAAAAGATAAAATTGTAGTAACGATTGATGCAAAGAAGAGGGACGATATCACCAGGGCTTTATCAGAGGTCGTAGACTATTTTAATAATATTGATATTATAAAATCTACAGTTAGCCGGTCAAAAGCAATAGATCTTAAACGATCAGAAGAACTATCAGATCTTATAAAATCCTCACCGGATTTATTATTCACGTCTGATAAATTGTTTAAAGCAGGAAAATTTTCCACTATGGGTTTCAATCCAATAGATATTAGTAGAAAAATTATTGAAGCAAAAATAGAATTGCTAGAAGTCGAGCACCAGATTTCAAGATTAAACAAAGGTGGTATAGAAATAGCAGTGCAGCTCTATATCAGCAACAAACGTGTTAGCCCAAAGATACTAACGAATGTTGTAGTCGCCGGTATAATTAGTATTTTATTAGGGGTATTCTTTGCCGTTCTCATCGAATATTTCGGAAATATTAAGAATAAGAAAAACTAACCAGCCGACAATGCTTTGACTGATTAAATTGTAATGCATTCACGTCATCTTGAATTCATAATGGAATAGGAGAAGAAATATTATGGACTGCAGTAAAGTTGGCTTATTCATCTGAAATGGTAAAGAACCAAAAGACATCAATTATGTGGTTAGTTACTCTTTTATCATCAAACAAATTAGCCAAGAATGTCAGTGCGAATATCATAGGAGGTGGATGGAACGGGCTCCTGATTGTATTGGCGACGCCATGGTATGTAACCCTTTTGGGTATGGAGGGTTATGGACTGCTGGGTTTCTGGCTGTTGATGCAAATTGTGATGTCACTCTTTGATCTTGGGATAGGTGCTACACTTTTGCGGGAGTTCGCAGATTCTAAAGGGCAGCAGGACCGTGATGGTCGCCGACGGGACATTCTGCGCACCCTGGAGTATATTTATTGGCCATTAGCTGCATTTCTAACTATTGTTATATTATTTTCTTCAGGTTGGATAGCCAATGATTGGTTGAAATTGCATGTTTTATCGGTAGATCAGGTAACTAGTGCAATTAAATGGATGGCTTTGGCTTTAGGACTGCAATTTCCATGCGCGCTTTATTCAAGCGGATTAGCTGGATTGCAAAGTCAGGTAAGAATGAATTTTCTTCAGATGGTTGGAAACAGCCTCCGGTATGGTGGTGGTGTAGCGATATTATTTTGGAGGGCGGATCCGGTTTGGTTTTTTTTTGTGCAGGCTTTTGTCGCAGGGGCTCAGACTTCAGCGACTCGGGCAGTACTTTGGCGTATGATAAATGGTGTAGGAAACAAACATCCGGTTTTTCGATTGGCAGTTCTTCAGGGTGTGTGGCGATTCTCGGCGGGCATGGCGTTAACGATGATGGCAGGCGTATTACTGGCTAATGTGGATCGATTGTTTTTAAGTAAGTTGATGCCGGCAGAAGAGTTGGGAAAATACACACTGGCCTTAACGGCGACTGGCCTTTTACAATTGAGTATCCAACCTTTTTATAGGGCATATTTCCCGCGATTTGCCGAATTGTTTGCAATGGGAGATGTGGTTAGATTGCGGGAAGAGTATTATCAGGGATGTCGGTTAATGGCAGCGATTATCATACCGTGTGCCATGATCGGATGGGCGTTTGCTCCGGAAATTTTCATGACGTGGATTGGAAGAGTTGATAAAACAATAGTGGACGTATTCCGTTGGTTGCTGTTGGGGATTGCATGTGCCGGATTGATGTGGTTGCCGGCTGCTTTTCAACAAGCACATGGGTGGACGCGGTTACATGCTGCAATGATAGCTGGGGTTTTGTTATTGGGTGTCCTGAGCTTATTTTGGACAATCAAATATTGGGGGGCAGCAGGCGCAACAGCTGTTTGGGTGTTGCATGGGCTGTCGGACGTGACGTTGGGGTTATGGCTGATGCATAAGCGCCTTTTATCAGGCGAATTTCTTCTATGGTACCGTACCGTAGTGTTGCCGCCTTTGTTATGTAGTTTACCGATTGTGGGATTATCGTGGTGGTTGATTCCCTCCGGTTTAAAGACTTGGTCCATCGTTGCTTGGCTAGGGGTCACAAGCCTGCTGGTGATTATGAGTTTGATAACCGTTATAAATCTTAAAAAATGGGATATTGGAAATGCTTTCAAACATGTTAAAAGTTCATAAAAATTAAGTGTAGGGGCAATTGTAATGACTAGTCAAATCAAGAAAGACATATTACCCTATTTTACTGTGATTATCCCGAACAAGAATCGAGCAAAGTATTTATATCACACTTTGCGTACGTGTATGATGCAAAATTACGAACCATTTGAAGTGCTTGTATCGGATGATGATAGCACGGATAACGCCCGGGAGGTGGTTGAAGATGCATCGCGCATTGATTCTCGCATTCGGTATATCTCACCCGGCAAGGGGGTTGGAATGCGAGATAATTTTGAATTTGCCTTGAGGCAAGTGAAACCTGGATTTGTAATTGCATTAGGAGGAGATGATGGCTTGTTGCCTGATGGGATACAGGGTATGTGGGAAGTATTGCGTGATACAGGCATGGATTTGCTGGCTTGGCCTGCACCTGCTTACTCCTATCCAAATGTTACCGGAGCAAATGGGCAATTGGCAATCTACCATCGACGAGGGCTTAAAATCATTGATTCTCATGAATTCTTGTGTAGACAAGCAAAAAATCTTCACTATACAAGTGATATTGAATCACCTATGTTTTATGTCAAAGGAGTAGCCTCAACAAAACTCATTGACAGAGTTCGTTCTCGCTCTGTAGATGGACGTTTCTATTCATGCCCGACGCCAGATGGCTATTCGGGAATTGTACTGGCTGGTGAGGTTTCTCACTATGCTTTTTCTGGCAAACCGTTTTCAATTTTTGGATCATCACCCGCTTCCCAGGGACTTGCGTATTTGTCGAATGATGAAAAGGCTAAGAAAGCATCTGATATGTTCTTTCAAAACGTTTCAACGAAATCAATGCATCATGAATTAGCATCACAACCGTACTCGCCATTGATTACGTTGATGACAGTCGACTATTTACTCACAGCCAGGGATTTGCCAGGATGGGCGGGCAGTTTTCCATCAATAAATTATCGGCAAATGTTACTAAATGGATTAAAAGAACTTGCACATGGGTTGTATGGGGAAGAGAGAATTTATCGCGAACTAAAAATTCTGAACCAGATTGCAGAAATGCATGGATTAGGTGCATTCTTTCGAAAAAAAGTTCGCCTATCGAATCGTTACCGGAAGCGATCTCATTTTGAAGGAAGTGGCATTAATACAAGTGCTTTTTTTCTGGATGGATACACATACAATCTTCACAATATATTTGATGCTGCATATGCAGCATCAAATATATATCAAGCATATTCTGACATGAAATTTACATCTTTAGTTAAAATGATTTTCAGATCTCTCATGTATCGTTTTGGTGCCCTTGGTAAGGGAGCCCCTTTCCCTCCTGAGTCAGAATGGGGTAGGAACAGTCCATTAAATGATTAGACAATACCTAATGATGTTAGAATTTCGCCACGATTTTTGGGATTTATATTCATCTAAAACGTAAATAACCGAAAAAAGAGAAGGAAATGAAGAAAGAACAGGGAAATTGCGGAGATAATTTCCAAGGTGTTCAGGCCAGATCACCTAAGAATTCTGCCGCGGAAGCAATTATTATTGTGGGTATTATTGCGATTATGACTGTTATGCTAGGATTTCTGGCTGCGAGCATCTTTTCTAATGATCAGATGTATATAATTCAACCACTGCTGGCCGCTGTCGCTGTTTTTATCATATTTTCCTATATTCTTAAATTCCGAGTACGAACCAATTTATTTGGCGAGATAGGATTTATTTATCTGCTTCTTTTATTGGCTTATACTATTTTACCAGCTATTAAATTTTTTTTGTTAGATTTTAATTTTCCGTTAGATTTCGATGAACTAAACTTCGCCGTTTTATCGCCACAACCTGAAGAATTGGGCACGCACTTTTGGCGGCATGTACTGTTTATTTCTGGAGTAGCGGCGGGATTCTTAGCAGTGCGTGGCGGTCCTTTTCCACGGAGGCTTTTGAATGAAAAGTCAGTGCCCAGATATGGACAAATAATAACCATAATAATTATTGTAATAGGATGTTGCATTTGTGCACTGACGTTATTATCAGCACCGGTTACTACATATATTGAGCATTATACTCGTTTTGACTCTCTATCATGGCCTCTTCGTCGAGTTGTTTATTTGTGTTTGATTTTCAAGAGTGGCTGTTATTTTGTCCTCATGGCGTTAATGTTCAGTCAATACCGCAAATATAGAATTCTTATTTTTATTGTCGTGCCGATTGTATGCGCCTATGAGGTTGTCTTTTCGCTTGGATCGCGTATCGTAGTTTTCACAATCTTATTGGCTTTTTTGGGCTTTTACCATTTTCGGGTAACCCCGATAAGTCTGAGGAAAGGAATCGTGACTTTGATTGCTCTGATATTTATATTTTCTGGAATTGGCATGGTTCGCTCTTCAACGTACAACTTGGAAGACGCTCAAGCAGTAATAAGGGACAAAAAAATTCAAGCCTCCGAATTTGAGGCTGTATACTGTACGGGATTTCATCTTTATACTGAACGAGCTCAAGGCACTCTGCCTCCACGGGATTGGAAAATGTTTTTCTACGAGTTCAGGGCATTGATTCCTTTTATCGACCACACCACGTATCATCCGCAATACTGGTATGCGCGGAACTATTTCCCAGAAGCGGTTGTCCCACCGACAACGATGGGAGTCATAGCTGACAGCGCAATTTGGGGTGGCGAATTCGATTTATTAGTGCGCAGTCTAATAAATGGTGCAATTTTTGCGCTTCTGACGCGCTGGTTCCTTCAACGGCAAGAAAAATGGTGGGCATTAACTATCTATATTTACTGTTATGCAATGTGTATCCTGACAATAAAGTATTCTGTATTCTATCTACTGATACCACTTTTGCAAGTGCTTCCAGTATTGTTGTTAACGGAAGTTCTATTTCGATTACAAAAAACTCTCTCATTTTTGAAATCATTACCTTCTGAACCCGCTACATGAATTTACCAACTATAATTAATAAGCATTTCCAGCCTGAAATGACAGAGATTCTAGTCCTTGCCAGCGCTGTTATAGTCACTTTATCGACGCTGGCTTGGCTCCTGTTTTATAGTCACTATGGCATAGACTTAACCGACGAAAGTTATTACCTCACCG
>CAVQCU010000084.1:0-13248 GCA_963710995.1 uncultured delta proteobacterium | reverse complement strand
AGCCGCCCTTGGGTTGGTCCGTTCAGAAAAGCCTGACTTGATGATTCTTGATCTTATGCTGCCTAAAATGAATGGTCTTGATGTTTGTAAAGCTATCCGGCGTAATCCGGAGAATGCAAATTTGCCAATCATTATGTTGACGGCAAAAGGTGATGAAATTGACAAGATCATAGGTTTAGAAATTGGGGCGGATGACTACGTAACTAAGCCGTTCAGTGTTAAAGAACTTATTGCACGTGTACGTACAATCCTGCGGCGCCTACAGGACCGTGATAATAAAACCGGCAAAGAAGAGTTTAATTATAAAGAACTGGCAATAAATTACGCTTCCTGTCTGGTACAGATCAGAGGTAAACAGGTAACACTAAGTCCGACGGAACTCAAACTTCTTTTCTTTTTTTCGCGCAATCCGGGCAGGGTCTATTCGAGAAACCAGATTCTTGATCACGTCTGGGGCGATGATACTTTTATCACTGATCGGGCGGTTGACGTGCACATCAGGCGTTTGCGCAGCCAGATTGAGAAGGATATGGAAAACCCACGTATATTTTAACTGTCAGGGGATTTGGATATAAATTTGCCGATAAAAAATAGCTTTGTAATGTTTTTACATTTTCACTTAGCTGTCATCATATTGTAACATTTAGCCTGTATATTACCTGAAAAATTATTTGTAGGAGGAAAAAAATGTTCAATATCGTAAAAAAAGTAGTTTTTGTACTGACATCATTTTGTTTGATGGCCAGTGTGGCGTTTGCTGCTGAATCAATTGTGATTAAAGGATCAACAACGGTTTTGCCAATTGCTCAGGCATCTCTGGAAGCCTACATGAAGAAGAATCCGGGAGTGCAAATTTCTTTGTCCGGCGGCGGCTCCGGTGAAGGCATCAAAGCTTTACTTGATAAGACAACCGATATCGCCGATTCTTCGCGCGAAATTAAGAAAGAAGAAATTGAGTTGGCAGAAAAGAACGGTGTAAAACCAGTAGCACATGTTGTGGCTTACGACGCGATTATTCCTGTTGTTCATCCCAAAAACAGAGTAACCAACTTATCCATTGATCAGTTAAGCCAGATTTATCAGGGTAGAATTACCAACTGGAAAGAAGTAGGCGGAGAAGATTTAAAGATTGTGGTAATTTCCCGTGATTCATCGTCCGGCACCTTTGAATCCTGGGATCATTTCATTATGAAAAAAGCCAAGGTTACCCCCCAGGCGCAGATGCTGGCTTCTAATGGCGCAATCGTTACCGCAGTTTCCAAAAATCGTTATGCCATCGGCTATCTCGGCATGGGTTATGTAAATAAAAGTTTAAAGCCTCTGCCGGTCGATGGGATTAAAGCTTCCGTAGAAACAGCTCTTTCTAAAGAATATCCCTTATCCCGCGAACTTTACATGTACACCAACGGTGAACCGACAGGCGAAGTGGCTAAATTTATCGCATTTGTAAAGTCTGCCGAGGGGCAGAAAATAGTAGCCAAGGAAGGCTTTGTTCCTCTGGTGATATCAAAAAAGAGTAAGAGCGGTAAGAAATAAATAACCTTCTTACTTTCGGAAGATTTTCGGAAAATGTATTCCGAGAAGAGAAGAGTCTTATTTATCTGCGCCCATAATGCAGCCCGGTCGCAGATGACTGAAGCGATTTTAAATAAACTTTACGAGGATCGGTATACGGCGTTCAGCGCCGGTACCGATCCTGCGCAAATTGATCCCCTTGTTGTATCAGAAATTTATGACCAGACAGACAAAAGAAATAATCATTAAGTATGTCTTTTTTACTTTTTCTCTGGTCTCTATTATTGTCCTGGGGTTAATTGTTTTTTCTCTCTTTCGGGAAGGCCTGCCGATATTCGGCAAGGTATCGGTTAAAGATTTTTTACTGGGGATGGAATGGTATCCGACCTCGGATCCGCCTTCCTTTGGAATTTTCCCTTTGATAATTGGTTCGTTAATCGTGACGATTCTGGCCACGATTATCGCCGTGCCGCTGGGTGTTATGGCCGCTATTTATATTTCTGAAATTGCCCCTCAGTCAATTAAGGAAATTCTCAAATCAGTCATTGAACTTTTGGCCGGATTACCCTCCGTTGTACTTGGCTTCTTCGGGATGGTTGTGGTGGCTCCCTGGCTGCAGGATACTTTTGATCTTCCCACCGGACTGAACATCATCAATGCGTCCATGATTCTGGCGATTATGGCCATACCAACTATTTCCAGTATTTCGGAAGATGCCTTGTATGCAGTACCCCGTGAGTTCAAAGAGGCGTCGTATGCCCTGGGCGCCACTAAATTTGAAACCATTACACAGGTGATCATTCCGGCAGCTCTGTCCGGTATTTCCACAGCTGTGATGCTGGGGATGGCGAGAGTCATCGGCGAGACAATGGTTGTTTTGATGGTGGCCGGAGGCGCGGCCGCTATTCCCGGGAGCATCTTCGATTCGATTCGCCCGATGCCCGCAAGTATTGCCGCGGAAATGGGTGAAGCGCCTTTCCGCAGTGCCCACTATCAAGCGCTTTTTGCCATCGGTATTGTTTTATTCTTCCTGACATTATTTTTTAATCTGATTGCCGATTATATTTCACACAAATTCCGCCAAGTTGGTTCAGGGACACTTTAAATGGAAGATATTATGAAGTCATTCAAAAATAATTCCATGAAGTGGCGCTATTTTAAACAAGCACTATTTTTCGGCACTGTGCGTTTTTCAGCCTTGATCATCGCTCTGGCTCTGGGCGGTATACTTTTTTATATTATTGTGAACGGCATTGGCGCAATCAGCTGGGATTTCATCACCAAACCTCCTACGGATTCTATGACTAAGGGAGGGATCATGCCGGCAATTCTCGGCACGATCTATCTTACTATCGGCGCCGTCGCCATTGGTTTGCCTCTGGGTATTGCGTCGGCTATCTATCTGACAGAATATGCCAAACAGGGCAGAGTGATCCGTCTGATAAGAGTAGGGATTAATTGTCTGGCCGGAGTACCTTCGGTTGTTTTTGGCTTATTCGGACTTGGTTTTTTTGTTATTTTTCTGAAATTCGGGTCGAGTATTTTATCCGGATCACTCACTTTGGGATTTCTGATTCTGCCGACAATCATAGGCGCAGCGGAAGAAGCTCTAAAGGCTGTGCCGCAGACTTTTCGTGAAGCATCGCTATCGCTTGGTGTTTCCAAGTGGCAGACAATTTATCGAATTGTCTTACCCAACGCGCTGCCAGGAATTTTAACCGGTTCTATTTTAGGGATAGGCCGTGCCGCAGGAGAAACAGCGCCGATTATGTTTACCGCCGCAGCATATTTCACTGCCAAACTGCCCGGTTCTATTTTTGATGAAGTGATGGCTCTGCCTTATCATATTTATGTACTGGCGACAGCCGGTACAAATATTGAAGCAACGCGTCCGATCCAGTTTGGAACAGTGCTCGTTTTGGTAGCGGTGGTTCTGAGTATAGATCTGATAGCGATAATCATTCGCAGCTATATGAGAAAAAATAAAAGGTGGTAAGAATGGGTTCCAGTGTTATTATTAAATTGAATAAAGTAAACTTTTATTACGGGCAAAGCCGCGCCTTGACGGATATAACTATGAGCTTCATAAAGAATAAGGTTTCCGCCCTGATTGGACCTTCGGGGTGTGGCAAATCGACACTGCTGCGGCTTTTAAATCGAATGAACGACCTCATCGACGGAACAAGAGTCGAAGGAGAAATTCTCTTTGAAGAGAAGAATATCTACGCTAAGGATGTTGATCCGGTGGAAATTCGCCGAAAGGTCGGCATGGTTTTTCAGAAACCCAATCCTTTTCCGAAAACTATATATAATAATATCGCCTATGGTCCTAGACTCAACGGATTTCATACCGACGACCTTGAAGTGCTTGTCGAGCAAAGCCTAAAGCAGGCTGTTCTTTGGGATGAAGTCAAAGATATTTTGAATAAATCTGCCATGAATCTTTCCGGCGGCCAGCAGCAACGGCTCTGCATTGCCCGGGCTCTGGCGATGAAGCCTGATATTTTATTAATGGACGAACCAACCTCTGCCCTTGATCCGATTTCCACTGCCAAGATAGAGGAATTGATTGAAGAGTTGAAAAAAAACTATACAATCATTATTGTGACGCATAATATGCAACAGGCAGCCAGAATTTCCGATGAAACAGCATTTTTTTATCTGGGAAACCTGGTTGAATATAATAAAACAGAGAAAATATTTACAAATCCGGATGTAAAGCACACGGAAGACTATATAACAGGCAGATTTGGCTGAGCATCAACTGGAGGAATTACTATGGAAGAAAAAAGGCATACAAGTTCACATTATGAAATGGAACTGCAGGAAATAAAAAACGACCTCATTTACATTGGCGTGCTGACCGAAAAAGCAATTCAGATGGCTTTGCAATCTTTAACCGAAAGAAACTCGGATCTTGCCCATAGGGTCATTAAGGATGATAATGAAATTGATAAAAGGGATACTGAACTGGAAGAAAGGTGCATCCGGATTCTGGCTCTGCGTCAGCCCACGGCTATAGATTTGAGATTCATTACGACGGCAATTAAAATTACCGGTCATTTGGAAAGAATCGGCGATATGGCTGTGAATATCGCCGAGAAGGCGATCCAGTTGAACGAAGAGCCGCAGCTCAAATCCTATATTGATTTGCCCCGCATGGCTGAACTTGTAGGAGAGATGATTAAAAAATCTCTGGATAGTTTTATCAGAAATGATTTGAACATGGCCGAAGAAGTCCGGCGAACGGAAGAGATTACTGACGATCTCAATGAACAGATTTTTCGCGAGCTTCTTACCTTTATGATGGAGGATTCTCAAACGATTCACAGGTCTTTAATGATTATGCAGGTATCAAAAAATCTGGAGCGTATTGCCGATCATGCCAAGGGCATCGCCGATATGGTCGACTATATGGTTACCGGCGCATGCGTGCGGCATCAAACTTGTCTTTCAGAAGAAAAGGAATCTGAGTGAAACGCAATCTTTTTTTTAAAATATTATTCAGCTATCTGGTTATTGTCTGTTTGTCTTTTTTTATTCTGGATTTATTCATTAAAGATGAGATTAAAAAAGTCGTGACCGATAAGATTGAGACTGAACTATTTGCCTATGCCGAACTAATTGATTTGAATTCGGCGCAGAAAATATCTGATCAGCTCAGGCAAATCGCCCGGATATCCAACTCCCGAGTTACGCTGGTGGACGCGCAGGGTAAGGTGTTTGCTGAATCGGAGCAAGATATCGCCACAATGGAAAATCATTTCAGCCGCCCGGAATTGCAGGAATCCAGGCTGAAAGGTAAGGGCAAATCAATCCGTTACAGCCAGACCATAGGCGTGGATATGCTTTATGTGGCTATACCCATGAAGTCAGGATCAAAAGTAACGGGATATATCCGCTTGGCGCGCCCTCTTCATGATGTGCAGAGTGTGATTGAAAAAATCTACAAATATATTTTTCTGTCCATGATGCTTGTTGCGGTTATCGCGCTTGTTATCGCACTGATTTTTTCCTACCGCTTATCAGAACCGATTAGAGCAATGGAAAGATTTACCGAAAGATTGCGTCAGGGGCATCCTGTTGGAACCATTTTTTTAGAGACGTCGGACGAAACAAAAAAGTTGGCCGATAACATCAATTATCTTGTGGAGGAACTGGAAAGTCAGATTCGGCTGGCTAATGAAGAGAAAAGCAAATTGATGACGGCATTTACCAGCATGACCGAAGGAGTTCTGATTATCAATGCGGAAGATAAAATCGAATTCGTCAATCAGGCTCTGAGTAATATGTTGGCTGAACAATACGGAGATATTAGCGGTAAAACACTGATGGAAGCTTTCCGTGATGTGGAGTTGCAAAAAGCGTTTCTTAAATTTAAAGAGAACCATAAAACGGTTGTTGAGGAAATCACTCTTGACAGCATTGAGCCGGTCATTTTAAGCGTCAGCATCTCTTCCGTGAATAATTACCCGGACGAAGAAAAAGTAATGGTGGTCTTTCATGATGTTACAAGGTTAAAGAAACTGGAAAAGATTCGTGTTGATTTTGTAGCCAATGTCACGCATGAAATTCGTACACCGCTTACGGCCATTATAGGCTATCTGGAAACAATTAATGCCGGAGCAATCAATAACACGGATGACGCGAAAAAATTCATTGATATAAGTTTGAAACAGGCCCGGCGTTTGAATCGTCTAGTTGAAGATTTACTGGTCATATCAAAAGTTGAGTTGGGTGAACTTGATTTTCGTTTTGAAGAAATTTCTTTGCGCAATGCTTTGGAAGGTGTCATCCCGTTGGTGGAATCGAAGGCTAGATTGAAAAAAATAACCATCCATAACAACTTGCAGGAAAACGGCGCACCAATATGGGCAGACAGAGACAGGTTTACTCAGATACTGGTAAATATTTTAGACAATGCCGTCAAGTTCACACCGGAGGATGGCAGTATTTTTATTGATGCCGGGCAAAAAGATAACTATGCTGTATTGACAATAACGGACACGGGCATCGGCATACCCAAAGAAGAGGTTCAGCGTCTGGGTGAACGTTTTTACCGGGTGGACCGTTCGCGTTCGCGCGATTTGGGCGGGACCGGGCTGGGGCTGTCAATTGTTAAGCATCTGATGATTGCTCACGGCGGCAAAATGGAAATCGAAAGCCAATTGGGCCGCGGCACTAAAGTATCTTTATTTTTCCCCGTGGTAAAAGTATAATTATTTAGTAGAGACAATTCTTTAAATTAAGCAATATTCTCAAAAGTGAAGATGTTTAACGATATTGGATATTGCAATTTTAATGGCAATCTTTAGTTTATTTTTCAAATAGTATGTGCGGATTCGCAGGTGTTATCGAGGATCTTTTTTTCATCCATTCCTTCCCCGGCTGGGGGATTCCAGGTCGCGGGATTAAAATACACTATTTCAAACGACAATCTTTATTTCTTTATATCTTAATCAGTTCGTCATCATTCTGTAATACAAGGCGTGTAGACTGCCGCAAAATTGTAAAAGATAAAAATATTTTTAATTTAGGAGGAAAAAATGAAGAGATTTTGGTTAATAATGTTGTCAATGGGGCTGATTATGGCCTTCAGTGCGACGGCCTTCGCGGTCGATGTCAAGGTTAGCGGCGAATTTTACGTCGGCGGATTGTATTTAAATAAAACCAATTTAACGAGTGATGTGGAACCTAACCCGAGCACCGCATTTTATTATCAGCGGTTAAGGGTCAGAACTGATCTTGTTGTTTCTCCCGGTCTTACCCTGGTTACCCGCTTCGATGCTCTGGAAAGAATCTGGGGCGGCAATAGAAGCACTCCCGGTACGACTTTAGCCCCCAATTCAGACGAGACGTTAGCGGAAAAACAAAACATCGCTTTCGAGTGGGCTTATATCGATTATGTATCGCCTATCGGTACTTTCGACATCGGTTTAATGAATGATGGAGAAACAGGAACAATATTCGGCAACACCTATCAACCTCTTGGTCGGATAAAATGGAATAACACCTTTGGTCCTTTCACTCTTAAAGCTGATATTACAAAAGCCAAAGACCAGAGCTATTCGGCCGTTAATTCTACAGCAACCTACACAGATGCGGATGATGATAAATATGGTCTGGAAGGAGTTTATCAATGGAAGGATGGCAGGACAGGCATGAAAGTCACTTACTACCACTATGACGATAGTGAACCAGCACCAAACAACTATAGAAAAACTTACTTCAAATTTGAGCCGTATGTTATTGCCAAAATCGGGCCTGTGGACATACAGTCAGAAATCAACTACGCCAATGGTAATTTAAAAAGTTATGATAACAGCAGTCTAGGTACAGACGTTAAACTGGTAAATTTGAGCGGCTGGATTGACGCCACCGCCAATTTAGGCATGGCTTATTTTGGTGGCACTATTGCTTATGTATCGGGTGATGATCCCAACACTAAAGACAGGCAGGAAGGCGGTACTCTAAATGGCGGCACTGAGTGGAATCCCTGTTTGATTCTATTCAACTATTATGATCGTACTTACTGGGTTGGCGGTCTTGCCGGTGAGGGCACCTCTACCAACAGCGGCCCCATGTCCAATGCCTGGTTCTATCAAGGCCGGGCGGGTGTGAAGCCTATTGCTAATCTGGATATTATGGCATCACTTTCCTATGCAAATGTCGATAAGAAACCGCTCAATTACATCGGCAGTTCCTACGGTTGGGAAGCTGATGTCACTGGCACTTACAAAATCACCAGTAACCTATCGTACATGCTGGGTGTAGCTTACTTATTCACCGGCGATTACTTCAAGGGCACTGTGGCAAATAGCCAAGTTAGTGACGACTACATGGTCATCAACAAACTGACGCTTACTTTTTAGGCACAGGTTTGCTGTTGTTTAACTGCTAATTTAAAACCCCGAGAGGGCATAAACCTCCCGGGGTTTTTAATGAGTCCCAAATTCTAGAATCGGAGCGCGTAACCTGAAGGTCATCTGCGACTGAAATTTGCTGGACGAATTATCCCCAAAGCATAGTACCCTGAAGGGCATCTGCGACGACGTGGGATTTGAGACTCCAATTTCAGAAAAGGAATAAAAAATGAAGATTCCGACCATGAATAATATATTTAATCTGGCCATTAGAATTATCGTCATCATACTTACAGTGTTTATTATTGCTGTGCTGGTTGTTGGCCTGTTTCATACGATTTGGGGGATTAAGGAATTTTTATTTACAAAATCTATCGGCCAATCATTCAACGTCATCGTAGTCAATATTTTAACTTTTCTTGTCATTATCGAATTGTTCAGGAGTTTTGTCGTTTATTTTGAGACGCACCGGTTTCGCCTGAACACGATGATTGATCCGGCTATTATCTTTGTTATCCGTGAATTAATTGTCAAGCTTTACGGGGAACAAAACATGTCCTGGGAAACGATTGTCGCTTTTGGATTCCTTCTGTTGTGTCTGGGGATCATCCGAAGCCTTGCCGTAAAATACAGTCCCAGTGATGAAACTGTGGAATGCAAACCGCTTTAGCAGTCCTCATAATGCTAAGAAAGAATGAGACGCGTTGCGCATCTCATCTATCTTAGCGCAGGCAGGCCTTTTCCATCGGGTGGACCGGTCGCGTTCGCGCGATTTGGGCGGAACCGTTTTCGGATTGTCGATAGTGAAACATTTGATGATTGCTCATGGAGGCAAGATAGAAATTTAATGACAGTTAGGCCGCGGTACTAAAGAATCTTTATTTTTCTCCGTGGTTTTCTGATTTTACTTGCTTGCACAACATTTCAATCCCGCGACTTGGAATCCCCCGGCTCCAGCCGGGAGAGGAATGAGCCATAACTCGCGGGAGGTCGCTTTATTATAGGGAACCTCCGGCTCCTGCTGGAGGGGGCTCCACTCTATAATATTCAGAAAAACACATAATTATAACTTAACATATGATACAAGTATCGGTGGCGGTTCTTAAATACTAATGATAAAATCTAACAAAACCAATGCAGTAGAATTTGCCTTCGTTTAGATCCGCCATTAGTCAATACAATTTAAAAATATAAGGAGAAATATTATGAACAATGAATCCCCATGGTATTTTAAAAAGTCACCCTTGGGTGCTGCGTACCAGCATTTTTCAAATGTTGCCAACCAAAAAACTGTTCTAGATGCAAAAACAAAAGAATTAATCAGATTAGCTATAGCGTCGGTTTTTAGATGTAATCATTGTACAGAGCATCATATAAAAGACGCACTCGGTGCGGGGGCCACAAAAGAGGAAATTTCGGAAGCTTTGCTTCTTGCTTCGTTGCAGGCAGCAGGGACCCAGCTCAATTGGAGCAAAGAATTATTTGAAAAATATTTAAGCGATTAATTCAAATTAAATTTTAATTAAAGAAAGGGCTAACAGACGCTTCAGTTCAGTCTGCCGCAAGCTGAGCGCAGAGTTACTTCTTTCCCATGCGTAATCCGCACTTACAACGGCCTACTACTGAACAGGTAGATGAAGCAAAGGACAAGACTAAATTTAGATGGACAATGTTGGTACTTCATTGTTAGAATATAGCAAAGAAAATGAAGATGACTTAACAACGAGATAGAAAGTTTAATCGCTAAAGCAATTCAACTCAAATACCAGCCGGTGGCGCTGCTCTGGTCCAATGAAAAGCCGCAAGGCGCGATGCAGTTTCAGAATGGCAAATGGGGCTGTATCATGTGGCTTGTCGCCCATGCCGCGAAAGGAAAAAGCGCCGTTGCGGATGCAAAAACATTCGGCTGTTTTGGCGGCGGTGTTGGCCTTGGTTTCGGCAATCAGTATAAAAATTTCCCCGGCGGCGAAGATGGTTTCTGCCATTTTCTTTCCGACGGAAACGCAAATAAGGAAGGCGGGAAGGAACTGGCCGAAAAAATAAAGCCATTTATGCACGCCGAAGCTTACGATAATTTCCTGCATGGTGAACGCTACGTTAAGACGCCTGTGCTCGTTGGTAAATTTCTCGAAAGCCTTCCGCTGACAGAAATTCCTGAACAGTATGTTATTTTTCAGCCACTGGATACTGTTGATACAAAGAAGGAGAAACCGCAGACGATAATATTCTTTGTTAATCCCGATCAGCTTTCCGCATTAGTAGTTCTGGCCAACTATGGGCGCGGAGATAATGAGAATGTTATTATTCCTTATGCCGCCGGGTGCCAGACCATAGGCATTTATCCTTACAGGGAGGCAAAGTCAGCCAAGCCACGCGCCGTGGTGGGACTAACCGATCTATCCGCGCGCGTTTATATCCGCAAACAATTAGGCAATAATCATCTTATGACTTTTTCTGCGCCGTTTGCTCTATTCGCAGAAATGGAGCAAAATGTTCCCGGTTCTTTTCTGAAGCGCCATACCTGGCAGAGTTTGCTTTCTGAAAAAATTAATTCCTAGGAGGCAGTTGAAGGTGCATTCATTCGCTCAGAATCCCCGGCAACTATGGCTTGAAGGCTTATTTCGCGGCAGCCGAAAACTCGCCGCCACGGCGGCTCAAACACTTCGGCTGCTTTATGCTCCATTTCGCCTGGAGCCACAACGTTTCGGGGATATTCGCTCACTTCAGCCCCGTTCATTTGCTGTTGCTAACATATACGATTTTATTCTTTTACAAAAAATATTGTGTGTTATTATGTTAACAATAGAATTGAAAAATGCGAAGTCTATATTTCATTGACATACAAAACATTTCTTCTTATACTCTCTTCCATCATCCCGCAATATTTGATTAAACATAATTGCAAAGGAGACATAAATGCAATTCCCGCATCTATTTTCACCAATTACCATTAACAGTATGACCTTAAAAAACCGAGCGGTTATGCCGCCTATGGGCACGGGGTATGGCAAGGTCGACAGCACGGTCAGCGACCGTTTGGTGGCGTACCTTGCACGGCGGGCGCAGGGCGGCACCGGTCTGATAATTACCGAGATATGCGCGGTCGATCCGCGCGGCAAGGGTTTTCCCAACGAGATCGGCGTCTGGAACGATGAATTTATTCCGGGACTGGCGCGCATCCCGGAGGCCTTGCATCGCTATGGGGCCAAGGCAGCTATGCAATTGCATCATGCCGGCCGCGAGACCTTTGAGGCTGCGACAGGCGCTATTCCCGAGGCGCCTTCGGCCATACCCAGTGTTATTCTGGGCCAGCCCTGCGAGGCGATGCCTCTGGAGCGTATTATCCAAGTGATTGAGGCCTTTGCCAGGGCGGCCGGACGCGCAAAGGTGGCGGGTTTCGATGCTGTGGAACTCCACGGTGCTCATGGCTATCTGTTAAATCAGTTCCTTTCTCCTTTTTCCAACCAGCGCGATGATCAATACGGCGGCAGTGATGAAAACCGCATGCGTTTCGTTTTGGAAATTATTGCAGCGACACGCAAGGTTGTGGGTAAGGATTTCCCGGTCTGGATTCGCGTATCGGCAGATGAACTGGTGCGTGGCGGATATGATTTGGCCTTCATGCAGAAATTCGCGCCCAAGATGGTGGCCGCCGGGGTTGATGCCATCCACTGTTCGGTGGGGGTTTATTCCACGCCCGGCAATCTGGCCATTGCCTCCATGGATACCGATCCCGGGTTCAATCTGTTTCGTGCCCGCGCCCTGAAATCCGTAGTGAATGTGCCAGTAATCGGCGTGGGTCGTATCAATAACCCCGATCTGGCTGATCAGGCCATTGCCCACGGTGATGCTGATTTAATCAGTTTCGGACGTCAACATCTGACCGATCCGGACTTCATCAACAAGGCCCGCAATGGCGCTCTCGAAGATATATGCTGGTGCACGGCCTGCAACCAGGGTTGCATTGAACGCTTGAGTTTTGAGATGAAGTCCGCCACCTGTAGTTTCAATCCCGAGTGCGGCCGCGAATATAAGGGGCAAGCCCCCAAGGCCGATCCTCCCAGGCGCTTGTATGTCATCGGTGCCGGACCGGCCGGAATGTCTGCCGCTATGGCGGCGGCAGCGCGGGGGCATAAGGTGGAAATATTCGAGAAAGAGGAAAAACCCGGAGGGCAGCTGTTATCAGCCAGCCAGCCGCCGCACAAAGCGGTCTTCATGGATTGGGTCACATGGTCGTTACGTCAGTTGAAAAAAAGTTCCACACCTGTTCATTGCCAACACATGGTGAGCAAAGAGGAAATAAAACAGCACATGCCCGATGCCGTGATTTTGGCCTGCGGATCCTATCCGGTCACAGTTCCGATCCCCGGTCTTGACTCCAAAATAGTGGCTGATGCCCGTGACGTGCTTACGGGCAAGGTCGAGCTTGTGGGCCCGGTTGTGATTCTGGGCGCCGGTTATGTGGGTATGGAGACTGCGGACTATCTACTGGTCAAAGGTATTGCGGTTACGGTTCTGGAGATGCAGCAATTCCCGCCGGTTGGTAAACTGACCGCGCATGGATACTGGCTGCACAAGCGCATCAAGGATGCCGGCGGCAGGCTGATTTTCGGCGCCCAGGTATTGGATATTGAGGCCGGAGATGTGCGCTATCGCCAGGGGGATACAGAACGCGTGGAGCGCGCGGCCCTGATCGTGACTGCAATGGGTGCCAAGTCGGATAATTCCCTGGAGGATGTGCTCAAGGATCTGGCCATTCCCTATCGAACAGTCGGTGACGCCAAAAGCCCTCGCCGCATTCTAGAGGCCATCCACGAAGGTCACAGGGCTGGGGAAGAACTCTAGAATTAATACCAAGCCCTGCAGAATG
>CAVQCU010000083.1:0-11138 GCA_963710995.1 uncultured delta proteobacterium | reverse complement strand
AAAACCCCAAAACCCCAAAACCCCAAAACCCCAATATTACATAGATAGTAACCATTAATTAATTCATTGTTAATACAGCATAATTATGTGCGCAAGTTTAATCTGAAAAAAGCTAATGAAGAGAAACCCCTGCCCTATGATAAGTCAAGGGTTTATGTGAATCTGCTGATATTGTCTCATATAAAAAGCCATATCTTTGTAAAAGCTTATTAGTTTCACATTGATCCTACATATAAATAAATTAGTCATACGTTTAGCCATATATACTATATATAAGGCTAAGCCCTAGATATAATCATATAAGTATGAAAAGATTCTCGCTATTCGTATTTCTTTTTCTGGCGGTAGCCCTGTTAAAGGCAGAAAAGGGACGTGCTCTTAACCAAGCCGGAGAATGTGTATGCAAGGAAGGAGAAAAAAACTGCCCTTGCTCACAACTTGCACAAAAGGACAGTAAAGTAGTCACCAAGGATGCAAAGTCCCATCTCAAAGAAAGGAATGGTAACTTTGGCCAAAGCAAAAGCTTCTTTTACTGAAGGAAAGGAGCAAACCTTAAAGACTGCAAAGAGAAAGTGCAAAACCCTTGTTAAAAAACTAAAGGAGACTACAAAGAAAATGCTAATAATTCAAAGTCAGCTAAAGAAGCATTGTAAAGACGTCAAAGGAATGCCAAAGGTCACAGGCATAATTAAGGAAACCCATGAAAAAGCAAAGGCACTAAAGAAGGAAATTAAGAGAGTATCTAAGCAAGTAAAGAAAGGAAAGGTTAAAGGAGAAGACAGATGTGCAGAATTGCAAAGACTATTACAAGAATCTGCAGCAAGAGCTCAAGCACTTCAGAAAAAAATAGCAAAAAAGTGCAAAAAACACGCTAAGCAAATACCATCTCCCTTGGGAAAAAAGATGGATGTACTCGCACACAACCTAAAGGCTATTAAGAAAAGCTCAAAGGCTCTAAAGAAAATATTCCCCAAGAAAGTATCTAAAAAGCATGTCAAGGCACATAAGGCTCTTGCGAAGAAAATTGCATTACTTAAAAAGAAGGCGGCTAAAGCAAGCCCAGCACAAAAGAAAGCAATGTTGAAAAAGCTTAATAAGTTAGCAAAGAAGAAAGCACTACTCAAGAAAAAAATGCTATTGGCTCCTCTAGCCAAGGGAAAGGTTCTAAAATCTGGTCTACTTAAGAGAAAGATTCACAAGCGCGGACTAGTAAAGAGAAAGGGACTTCCTAAGAAAATATCTCTTCGTCTAGCTAAGGGAAAAGTTGTTAAAGCTTCTCCTAAGAAAATTGGAAAGCTAATAGCTAAATATAAAGCAAGATTACATAAGGCTACTCCAGCTCAAAAGAAGGCAATTCAGAAGAAAATTGCTATTCTGAAGGCAAGCAAAGCAAAAGTAGCAAAGAAATCAGCGAAAGTTGGGAAGAAGAAGTGTGATAAGCTTCATGCTAAACTGAAAAAGACATTGCAAGAAACTAAGAAACTAGAGAAGCTGTATCATAAAGAGTACGTCAAGGATGTGAAACCTTCACCTGCATTCCAGAAGAAGGCAGATAAATTAAAGAAGTTTGTAGAAAAGTCCAAGAAAAAAATTTTGAGTCTATACAAGCTAGTAAAGCCTCAAACCAAGGTATCGAAAGCAAAGACAAAGTGCAAGAGACTAGAAGAAGATCTAAAGGAAACTCTTAAATCAATTAAAAACTTGAATACACAATATAAAAAGGAGTGTGTAGCTGAGAAGCCAGTCAAGCACAAAGAATTGAAGAAAGTAGTCAAAAAAGCCAAGAGGCAAGTGAGAATAATAAAAAAAGCCTTTAAAGCCACTTTATATCAAAATTAAGCCAAGCAGATATGGAGCAGAAGCTCTCATTAGTAAAAGAGAAGAGCAAAAGAAGATACTGAAAAAAATTAAGAAAATCAAGACTATTTTGAAGAGAGCATCAGCCAAGGAGCAGGAAAGACTCGCAAAGGTAATTGCAGGGCTCACCAAAAAACAAAAGAAGGTTGGTCCTCATAAAGCCAAAAAGATCCAGAAGGAAATTGATCGTCTTAAGGCCGAGCAGAAAAAAGCAAAGCCACTTCCTTATGATGTCAAGCATAAACTAGCCGTACAGCAACTTAATCTCATTAAGCGATACAAGGTTTTGAAGAGAGAAATTAAGTTCATTGAAGAGAAGACTATTTTGAATACTTGCAAGAAGATCGCTAAAAAGAGAGGACTACTTACCCTGAAGGCAGTTAAAGCACCAAAGAGTGCTAAATCAGTTAGGAAGATCATGAAGGAGCAGAAGAAGCTGACTACCAAGACTAAATCCTTTGAGAAAAAAGTAAAGAAAATGAAAGAAAGATTACTAAGAATCAAGAAGGCAATGAGACATGCAACTCCAGAGCAGAGAAAGGAACTTAAGAAACTAGCCTCTAAGATAATTAAGAAGACAAAGAAAGTTAAGGGAAAACTAGGAGATATTAAGGCTAAATCAGCTTCAATTAAGAGAGCAATCGATAGCGTTCCAGTCGAGAAGCTACAGAAATGCCAGAAACTAAGAACTAAGCTAGCAAATGCAATTAAACTAGTTTCTAAATTGAACAAGAAAGTCAAGACTCAATGCAAAAAGGTGAAGAAAACCCTCAAGAAATAATTTCAAGAATTTAACTCAATACATGAAGAAACTTTCATATGTATTTTATTTTAATAACCACATGGATATACTGGTATATTGGGGTTTTGGGGTTTTGGGGTTTTATTTTTAACTCGTTCCACAGTTCAGGTCTTTTGTAAGTATTCATAAAGATAATTTGCCCTGACCGGTTCTTCTGCCGCTACAAACGAAGGACGTCGCCCTTTTATACAATCGCCTAATAATGTAAATTGTGAAACAACCATCATCGCGCCATTAATATCCAATAAAGACCGGTTCATCTTGTCTTGTTCATCTTCAAAGATTCGCAAGTTGATTGTCTTTCCCAAAATATAATCAGCGTCAACCTCGGTGTCTTCTTTTTCAACCCCTAATAATACAAGAACTCCTTCGTTTATCGAGGATAATTCCTGATGGTTAATTTTGACACAAACACGGTCGACTCTCTGGATAACTGCACGCATTGGTGATTCCGTTAAAAAGTGACATCATGTTAGCAACAAATTGTCCTACGTTCAAGTTATTTCTCTGAATGATGGATTCAATTTTTCTTGACAGGGGCTGTTTTTGTTGTTAAGGACACGCCGGTTTTGTGGTCAATGGCGTTTGTGGAAACTTTTTCTATTCTTTACTTTTTCCGTAACGTCTTAAAAATGGAGTAGTTTATTATATAAGGGGGTCGTTCAAATGCTTTGTCAGACTGTTAAAGCGGGATTCGAATGCGCTTTTATGAGCAAAAAAGGATGCGGTTTCTTTAATTCCAGCTGCCAGAAAATAATTGATAAATGTGATGGTTGTACCAAAACAATTGATTATGAATCCAGCAAATACTGTAAGGTTTATCCTGATCCAACCAGCAAATGGCAAAACGGTAAATGTCCAACCGCAACGCACATTAAACTGGAAATACAAGAAACAACGAAAATCAATCCGCTCAAAGCTTCCAAAAGAGCAAGTAAAAAATGATAACAACTCCGCGCAATCCTGCCGCGGTGAAGATATTAAGTTTTTATAAGTTATTTATAGGAGAATAAAAAAGCCGGCGATTTCCATCGCCGGCTTTTTTAGCTGATCATCGCTCTTATTTTCTGTAATTCCTGTTTAATCCGCTTCAGCATTTGTTTCTCAGAATTTTTAGTTTCCGTTTCGCTGTTTCTGTGTGTTTTATAAAGCTGTTTTTTGGCGCCATCAATGGTAAAACGCTGCGAGTAAAGCAAATTCTTGATCGTCAATAATTCCTGCACATCCTTTTTTCTGTATAAACGGTGCGCAGTCTTGGTTCGCACGGGACTGACCGTTCTAAATTCGGTTTCCCAATATCTGATAACGTAAGGCTCAACATTGACGATTTTACTTACTTCTCCAATGCGGAAATATGCCTTCTCGGGAATTATTGTTTCCATACATTTTTTTAACCTTTACGGCTAAATTCACCGAAATAAACACCTTAACTTTAATAAACCAGGAATTGATTTATTAAAGTATTTAGAGAAATATGTACAGATGGACTATATATCCCTATAGCTTTGCTTAGGGATAATATTGAGTAGATGCGTATATGGCATAATAAATATGCCTGCCGCCTAACTCACTATTATTTGTTTAGTTTAGAGCTTTACGTAATACTTGCGAAGATTTGAAAGTCAACACTCTCCGCGCGGTAATTGAGATTTCCTGCCCGGTCTGCGGATTACGGCCGCGGCGTGCTCTTTTTTCCTTTACCATAAAGTTACCGAATCCGGAAATCTTCACTCTTTCGCCTTGTGCAAGACAGTCCTTAATGATGTCAAATACAGATTCAACAATATCCGCCGAATCCTTCTTGGAAAAACCAAGCTTTTCGTAAACATTCTGAATAATCTCAATCTTCGTCATTTCTTTCCCTCCATTTTAACTTTGTTTAGCTATTCGCCTCTTATTTTTGCACCTGTTAAATTAATTGTATTCTGCACAATCCTATCGTGAACAGTATTTGCTTCTAAATCAGTTAACGTTCGAGCAGGAGCACGATAAGAAAAACGCAACCCTAAACTTTTTGTTCCTTCTGAAATTTCTTTTCCACTGTATACATCAAAAATACTTACATTTTCAAGTAAATCTTCTTTTTGTCCCAAAACAATCTTCAGCATTCTATCGGCTTCCATCGTATCAGGAATAATAAAGGCGGCATCACGCGTTACCGCCGGATATTTTGATATTTCCTGATAGTAAGTTTTCTGTCCATAGTCGCGGCAACAAGAATATCAAGATTAATTTCAAATACATAGGACGTATTTTTCAAATCGATCTTTTCCAGAACATCGGGATGAACTTCCCCTAAGAAACCGATTTGTTTATCATCTAAAAAAATACCGCAGGATTTACCCGGATGTAAAAAAGGCTCAATAGCTGTTGAATCATATCTACAATTATTTAATTTTAAATCGAAAAAAATATTTTCGAGGCACCCTTTTATTGTATAAAAGTCAACTGTTTTTCGCGAACCCCACAAATCATCCGTCATTTTTCCCGTTAAAAGCCCTGCGAGCATGTTTTTTTCTTCGGGAGCTCTCCAGCCTTTCGGCTTAAGAAAAATACGTCCTATTTCAAATATGCTTAAATCAAAAGAACCGTTATTGACATTCTTCTTTGCCGTCTCGAGCAAACCATAAATCATCATTGTTCGCATAGCGGAAAGGTCTTCGCCCAGCGGATTTTTTATCCGCACCAGACGTCGTCTTTCATCATTTTCCGGCAAACACAAATGATCGGCGGCAATAGGAATTCCAAAACTGTAATTGACGATTTCAGTATATCCGCTGCCGATAAGTAATTGCCGAATTTTTTCTTCAATGATCCAAACGCGGGATAATAGCCATTTCCGTAACAGCAACAGTAGGCAATGTAACCGGCACGCGATCGTAACTATAAAGCCGGATCACTTCTTCAATCAGATCAATTTCCCGCAGGATATCAACCCGGCATGTCGGTGGTGTAATAAGATACCTACCCTTACCATCCTGCTTTAAAACCATGCCGATACTGCGCAATATTTTAACAACATCCTTTGCCCCGATTTCCATGCCGATTACCTGGCGGATCCGATCCAGACGCAGTGGAATATCTTGAGCAGTGGAAATTTTTTCTGGGTACTCATCAATATAATTTTTACAAATAGAACCACCGGAAAGATCAGCAATCAGTTGTGCGGCACGATTGAGGGCTTTGACCACTCCTTCAGGATCAATGCCTCTTTCAAAACGAAAAGCGGCATCCGTCGGCATAGCCAATTTTCGCGATGAACGGCGAATGGACGAGCGGATTAAAATAAGCGCTTTCCAGAAAAATAACCTGCGTATCTTCTTTGACTTCGGAGTTCAGGCCGCCCATAATACCGCCAATGGCAATGGGTTTGACACCATCACATATCAATAACGTATCCGCGGGAAGAGCACGGCTTTTACCGTCGAGAGAAATAAATTCTTCATTTTCTTTAGATTTGCGGACAACAATCCTTCCTTCTTCCAGAAAACGAAAATCAAAGGCATGCAGAGGTTGTCCCATCTCCAGCATGACAAAATTAGTGACATCGACAATGTTATTGATGGCGCGTAATCCGGCTGCTTCCAGTCTCGTCTTCATCCAAATGGGCGCGGATCCAATTTGAACATTTTTTATCATCCTGGCTGTGTAACGGGGACAGGCATCAGCGTCAATTATTTTAACTGAAGTCAAGGGATTAATATTTTCTGATGATTCTTTAACTTTAACGGAAGGCTGTTTAACTTTTTTACCGGTAATAGCGGCAACTTCCCGTGCCATGCCGATCATGCTCAAACAATCTGAGCGATTGGGTGTAACTCCTATATCTAAAACAGTGTCTCCTATATTCAATGCTGTCTCCAGCGGCAAACCAAGTGGCAAATCTGATGGCAGATGCATAATTCCCGATGCATCGTCGCCGATTTCCAGTTCAGCTTCGGAACATAACATGCCGTCTGATTTCTCACCGCGTAATACAGATGATTTGATTGTGTATCCGCCGGAAATTATCGCCCCTACTTTGGCCAAAGGAACAATATCACCGGGTGCAATATTTTTAGCGCCGCAGACAACAGGATAATTTCCCGTTCCGTCGCTGACGCTGCATAAAGAAAGGCGGTCTGCGGAGGGATGAGGTTTTACCGATAAAATTTTAGCGACAACGACATCACTGAATTGCGGACGAATAGTTTTGATCTCGTCTACTTCCAGACCGGCCATTGTCAACTCATGAGCGAGCTCTTCAGCCGTTAATTCTATATCAACATAATCTTTGAGCCATTTGAGACTGATCAGCATAAAGAAAAGGCTATCCTAAAATTGTTTAAGGAATCTAATGTCGTTTTCAAAAAATAACCGGATATCGGAAATGCCATACTTTAGCATGGCAATACGTTCCAAACCGAGACCGAAAGCAAAGCCTGAATATTCTTCGGAGTCATAATTCACATTTTGGAATACAGCCGGATCAACCATGCCGGAACCTAATATTTCCAACCAGCCGCTCTGTCCGCAAACCCGACAGCCGCGTCCGCCGCACATTACACAACATATATCAACTTCAGCCGATGGTTCAGTAAAAGGGAAAAAACTGGGACGAAATCGCAATGTGGTACTCTCACCAAAAATCTTTTTAAGAAAAGCTGTTAAAATTCCTTTGAGGTCGCCAAAGCTGACGCCTTTATCTACCAGCAGTCCTTCTATTTGATGAAACATCGGAGTGTGAGAAATATCGGAATCACGCCGGTAAACTTTTCCCGGTGATAAAATCCGCAGCGGCGGTTGAATTTTTTCCATGATCCTCACTTGAACCGGTGAGGTATGTGTGCGCAAAACGATATTATCTTCGATGTAAAACGTATCCTGCATGTCCCTTGCGGGATGATCCTTGGGAATATTTAGGGCTTCAAAATTATAATAATCCAGTTCTATTTCCGGTCCTTCCACTACGGAAAAACCAAATGAAGCGAAGATAGCACAAATTTCCCTGCGGACCTGAATTACAGGATGGATCCGGCCGCACTTAATTATTCTCCCCGGCAAAGTGACGTCTATTTTTTCCTTTAATAAGACGTCTTCTTTTTTGCGAATTGCCTGCCGTTGAAGCGCTTCTTCAATTTTGGTGTTAAGTAAATTCTTCAGTTCATTGCAGAGTTTTCCGAATAAAGGTTTTTCAGCATCGGGAACCTGAGCAATGTTTCTTAAAAGACCGGTTAAAAGCCCTTTGCGGCCAATATATTTTGTTTTTACAAGTAGAAATTGATCTTCTGTTCTTGCCGTCTCTAATTCGGCAAGAGCGCTTTCTTCCAGTTGTTGAAGCTCACTAATCATGCCGCCTGCTTGCCTTTAGACGTTGCAACAACCTGGGCGAATCCTTGAGGATCATTGACAGCAAGTTCCGCCAGTATTTTACGATCTAATTCAATGCCTGTTTTCTTCATACCATCGATTAAGCGGCTGTAAGATATATTGTTGATACTGGCAGCTGCATTGATGCGCGCAATCCAAAGTTGGCGAAATTCTCTTTTTCTCGCTCTGCGATCACGGAAAGCGTACTTCATCGCCTTATTTACTGCTTCGGTAGCAGTTCTAAGCAGACGGCTACGAGCACCAAAGAAACCCTTGGCCAATTTTAATATCTTCCTTCTTTTCTTGCGGGCATTCATGCCCCTCTTTATCCTAGACATTTTCTTTTTTCTCCTAATTGATAACGAATATAATCATCCCTATTCCCTATAGGTAAGGAATAAGTCTTTTTATTTCCTTATAATTTGCCGAATCAACCAGCGCTGATTTCCTTAAAGTTCTTTTTCTCTTTGTCGTTTTTTTTGTAAGGATGTGACTGCCGAAAGCCTTGCTGCGCTTTACTTTGCCCTTTGCTGTAAGCGAAAAGCGTTTCGCCGCTCCTCTATGAGTTTTTAATTTTGGCATGAGATTACCTTTTTCTCCTTATTGTTTTTTTGGTGAAACTATCATCACCATGTTGCGTCCTTCGAGCCTAGGCTCCTGATCAATAATGGATTCATTGACCAGTTCATTTTTTATCTCATCCATCAGCTTGCGGCCTATCTCGGTAAAAGCAATTTCACGGCCTCTGAACATCATGGATATTTTCACTTTATCGTTATCTTTCAAAAACTTTTTAATGTGTTTAAGCTTAACCTGCACATCATGTTCTTCTGTTTTCGGCTTTAATTTAATTTCCTTAACTTGAATAATCGTCTGGCTCTTTTTGGCGTCATGGAGTTTTTTACTCTGCTTGTAACGATATTTACCGTAATCCATTATCTTACAGACAGGCGGTTCGGTAGCGGATACTTCCACCAAATCCAAACCGACGCTTTCTGCATTAGCTAGAGCTTCTTCCAATGTAATTACACCCAGTTGCTTTCCTTCTTCGCTGATTACACGAACGGTGGCCGACTTTATTTCTCTATTGATCCTTAAATCCTTTACTATGTGTCACCTCCTGAAACAATATAGTTTAAAAACTTAACCTTATTGTTTTTTCTCGCATATTTTCCGCAATAAAGCAATAAATTCGTCAACAGGTAAAGAACCCATATTTTGGCCGTCACGCGTTCGTGGAGTAACTGACTGCGCTTCCACTTCTTTATCTCCGATGACTAGCATGTAAGGGATTTTCTGCATTTGCGCCTGACGAATTTTATAACCTAACTTCTCATTATCAAAATATTTCTCACAACGAATGCCTGATTCAACCAATTTATTATAAACTGTTTCGGCATAAGGTATATGTTTATCCGTGACTGTCAATAAAACGCATTGCGTAGGCGAAAGCCAAACTGGAAAAGCTCCGGCATAATGTTCGATAAGAACACCTATAAAACGTTCTACAGCGCCAAGTATAACCCGATGCAACATAACCGGCCGGTGTTTTTCTCCATCGGCACCGATATAATTCAAATCAAATCTTTCCGGCAATGTAAAATCGCATTGAATCGTTGCACACTGCCATTTTCTTTTCAAGGCATCTTTTAATTTAAAATCAATCTTTGGTCCGTAGAAAGCTCCATCACCGGCGTTCACTTCATAACTTATTTTGTTATCCTTAAGAGCATCCTCTAAGGCTTTGGTAGCCAGTTCCCAATCTTCATCAGAACCAATAGAATTTTCCGGTCTGGTGCTTAATTCTACTTCATACTCAAATCCAAAAATTCCCATGGCATAATTGACAAAATCTGCAATAGCGCGGATTTCTGAATTCAACTGCTCCGGTGTGCAGAGTATATGCGCGTCATCCTGCGTAAATTGCCTTACCCGCATTAAACCATGCAAAACGCCCGTTTTTTCGTGACGATGAACCGTACCTAACTCAAAATAGCGCAGAGGTAAATCACGGTAACTTCTGATTTTCGATTTATAGATCAACATATGTGAAAGACAATTCATTGGCTTGATGCCGTAAACTTGTTCATCCACCTCGGTAAAATACATATTGTCGCGATAGTGATCAAAGTGACCGGATTTCTTCCATAGATCAACCTTGAGAATCTGCGGTCCCATAACCATATCATAACCGCGCTTCAAATGTTCTTTTCTTTCCCATTCCTCAATAAGGTAACGCAACATCATACCCTTGGGATGAAAGATAATCAAACCCGGCCCGGCCTCTTCGTTTACCTGGAATAGATCAAGTTCCCTGCCCAAACGGCGATGGTCTCTTTTTTTCGCCTCTTCCAGTAAATTTAAATAATCATTGAGTTCGTTTTCATTGGCAAATCCGGTGCCGTAAATGCGCTGTAACATTTTATTATTTTCGTTACCACGCCAGTATGCGCCCGCAACGCTCAAAAGCTTAAAAGCTTTAATCATGGCTGTCGAAGGTATGTGTGGTCCACGACATAAATCAATATAATTACCTTGCTTATAAAGGCTGACCTCTTTAACATCTTCAGGCAGATCATTAATCAGTTCGACCTTATAATTCTCTCTTCTTTTATCAAATAATTTCACCGCGTCTTCACGCGAGATATCTTCACGAACAAAAGGATAATCAGTAACTATAATTTCCTTCATGTGGTTTTCGATTTTTGGAAAATCATCGGCAGTAAAAGGTTCTTTATATTCAAAATCGTAGTAAAACCCATCTTCAATAGATGGACCGATGCTTACTTTAGCGCCTTTAAAAATTTCCTGAACGGCTTGAGCCATTACATGAGATATGCTGTGTCGCAAGATAGCCAAACCATCATTGGAGGATATGTCGATTAAATTGAGAGTGGAATCTTCCTTCAGGATATAGCTCAAATCTACAGCTATTCTATTGATTTTAACTGCTATAGTATAAGCCAATGCTTCCTTTTTCCATATTCCTATGGCTTCACCGGCAGTAATACCCGCTTTAAAAGACATTTCTTTATTGTCGGGGAAAATAATTTTTATATCCATAATTTTATTAAATAAAACCACCAAAGGAATTGATTAAAATTTATTTTAAAAGGGCATCACTATTTGA
>CAVQCU010000082.1:0-11690 GCA_963710995.1 uncultured delta proteobacterium | reverse complement strand
CACCAGCCCAGTACCGGCAAGGGCCGGTATTCTCCATCCATGATCCAAGCCAGGTACTTGCTTAAGGGAAATGCTATAATCGTTGCCACTACCATGAGCGCAACGGGAAGCAACCAAGTTTGTATAATCATTATTCTATCTCCTTTCGATACTTTCCTTCACTGCCTGCCCTTCCTCAGAACCATTCCGGTCTGACCAGGGCCGCGCAGAGATAAACAAACAAAAACACAGCTACAACCACTGTCAAATAAATCATTGTTGCACCTCATTTCTTATATTTTTTCGCACGCTTTCAGGAACAGAAAGCACAGTCCCATGGCAGCCAAACCCAGGACCACTGTCACCGCCACCCATAATCCAACGCTCATTATAATTTTTCCTCCATAAACATAAAGATTTTGTAAAAAATTCACTCCCGTCTAAATTAACCGATACAACTAAAGCAATGAATGTGCCAAAGGCTACCACTGCCAGGATTTTGAATTTATGTAGTTATTTTTTAACTGAGCAGAGATTCCCCTTGCATCTTGCAAAAGACGTATCAGGGAAGATTGAAAATTGCAAGGCGGCTAAATGCCGTATTGCTTACGCCGGCGCCAGAGCGTGGCCTGATCGATGCCGAGAAGATCGGCTGCCTCCTGTAAAGACCGGGTCGAGGCCAGTACCCGTCGTATATGTTCTTCCTCAATTTTGTCGAGGGGGACCGGATCACCGATCTTGATGGCCGTATACGTGGTGTGCACATTTTCCGGGAGATAGTCGACACCGATCCGATTTCCCTCGCAGAGAATAACAGCCCTCTCCACGATGTTTCTCAACTCGCGGACATTTCCTGGCCACGGGTAAATTTTCAACAGGCGCAGCGCCTCGTCGGTAAAACCCAGCAGTGTCTTGTGACAGTTTTTACCAAAAAAAATCAGCAGGCCGTTTGCTAGGGAAACGATATCATCAGGCCGTTCCCGCAGAGGTGGGATTTCAATCTGAATCACATTGAGCCGGTAATAAAGTTCCTCTCGGAAGCGACCCTCCCGGACCGACTTCTCCAGATCGATGTTGGTGGCGGCGATGATCCTTACATCGGCATGGCGGGTCGTATAATCCCCGATGCGTTCGTACTCCTTCTCATGAACGAATCGTAAGAGCTTCGGCTGGAGGGAGAGGGGCAAATCTCCGATTTCATCGAGCAGCAGCGTTCCCCTGTTGCACATGCTGATCCGTCCGGGGTTGTCGCGCACGGCGCCGGTAAAAGCCCCTTTGACATGTCCGAACAATTCACTTTCCAGAAGTTCCGGCGACAGGGAAGGACAGGAAATAACGCTGAATGGCATCGCCGCTCGCTGGCTCCAGGCGTGAATGGCTTTGGCCAGCACTGTCTTACCGGTTCCGCTTTCTCCGTGGATGAGGATAGTGGCATTGGACGGTGCCGCCTGTCGCGCCAGATTAACAGCCCGCATCATCGCTACGCTGGCGCTGGAAAAATCGACATCAAAAGACGAGCGCCCCAAGTCTTCGCGCAAGGCAGTGACCTTTTGCTCCAAGTTAAGAATATCAAATACCTTGTGGATAGCCAACTTAATCTGAGCCGGGGTAAAAGGTTTGGGAAGATAGTCGGTAGCGCCGCGCTTCATGGCTTCCACAGCGGTTTCTATAGAGGCATAGGCCGTAATCACGACAATCTTTAGCCAGGGCGTGGTGGCGAGTAAGGCGGGAATCAGATCGAGGCCAGTGGTAGTTCCCAAACGGAGATCCACGAAAGCGACGTCAAAGGATTTTCTCAATGCTTCAGAAAGTGCGTCATCGAAGTTGCTGACCGCTGTCACCCGGTAGCCTTCCGTCTCCAGACATATGGCGAGCATTCTGCGAATGTTCGCTTCATCATCGACGACGAGAAAATTGAATTGATTGTTTTCTTTCGTAACTATACCCCAATGCTAATACTGTTTTGATAAAAACTTTCTTTTACTGGAAAGAAGTATAGGGAAATCATTATTGTATGTCAATAAAAACAGACGACAAAATATAAAGAAGGTTAGTGGAGCCCCCTCCGGCAAGAGCCGGAGGGGGCTCCACTAATAACGCGACCTCCCGCGAGTTATGGCGCATTCCTCTCCCGGCTGGAGCCGGGGAATTACAAGTCACGGGATTGAAAAATGTGTCATGAGTATCCTGGATGCTGGCGGGTCCATGCTCTTGATAAATCGATGCCCCCTTAAGGTCGTCATTGCCTTAAACTAATGAACCCTCTGCATTCAATCACGGGTATGAAACCCCAAAGCAAGTTTTGGAAACAAATTCCGCAGCAAGCTGCGGAGCATTATATCCTGCTTTGCAGGATAATTCGACTAACGAATTTCAGTACACTTCGTTTCTGTAATTCGAGTCTCATTACCCTCCGCGTAACGGGATTGTTCAACTTACCAATTCCGCTACGCCTCGCTTTCGGAATTGGAGTTTCACGAATAATTAATTGACTTTAAATAAGTGAAAAGTTAAAATTAATCAAAGAGCCGGAAGATCAATGCTTGGCCGCTAAGATATTCCTCCTCTGAATCGCCACTACAATTTAGTCTCCAATAGGAATCATGATTACGCCCAACAAAGAGAACGCGCTTTGGATGGCTGCTGGAGCAGTAATACTGATCTTGTTATTCTTGGTCGTATTTCATTTCTATCAAAAACAGAATCCCGCTGAGCAACTGGCCTTTAAGGCGAGCCGGGTTGACTTGGTAAGCCGGATGCAATCAGTTCTGGCCTCGGCCTCGGAAGCGGAAAAGAGCGCCGTCCTTGCCGTCACAGACCAGGACTCGCAGGCATTTGCGGGCCAAGCCCGGACAGCTGCGGCGGAAGTCGAACGGGCACGACGGGAGTTGGGCGAACTTCTGAAAACTGGCGGCACACGAGGCGAGAAGGAGTTATTTAACCAATTCTCTGAACTTTTCGCCGAGTTCCAACGCATCGATAACACCTTACTGGATCTGGCAGTCAAGAACACCAACATTAAGGCGTATAGTCTAGCTTTTGGTCCCGCCGCCACTGCACTCAGTGAAATGAACGCCGCGCTATCACGCCTGATTGCATCGAATTCCGGCTCTCCAGAGGAAAAACAGGTGATGCTCCTTGCCTATAGCATTGAGATCAGCGGCTTGCGTCTTCAGACGTTGCTACCACCGCATATCGCGGAAGAAAACGATCAGAAGATGGATGAATTGGAAGCCCTGATGTCCAAGGAAGATAAACAGATTCGTAAGAATCTGGATGAACTGACTGCACTCCGAAATTTAAACCAGAAAGCCAATCTTGCGACTGCTGTATTAAGCTATGATAGGTTCAGCAAGATCAAAACCCACATTTTGGCGCTTTCGCGTGAAAACACTAACGTAAAGTCGCTCTCCATTTCTCTTAACCAGAAGCGCAAGGTGATGCTTCTGTGTCAGGACACACTGAACAAGCTACAACAGGATATCTTGGAAGAACCCATTGCGGGAGTAACCTACGGTCGTCCGGCCAGACCACGATAGATTCCTGAAGAGACCTTGAGCCGCATCCTAATTAATCTGCGCTTTGATTATTTCAAATGATAATAAAAGAGGAAAAATCCCCGTAGGATTTTTAACAAACAAAAAATAATTATGGTGCGGGAAAAACTCATTAACCCACTGATGGAAAAAACTAGTTTTTTCCGCAGCTATCATAAAGAAAGTTGTCAAATGTAGTTTATCGCTCTACAAAGTTTTATCATCAAGCTAATATTATCTGTCACTGTTACTATTTGAAAGCATTGTCGTAATTCTTTACAATTCAACGTATGTGTTGTATAAGGAAAGCAATTCATCCCTTTTATTGTAGTTATTTAGTTAAAAAAAAGACAATGGTTGAGAGGCTTAACATCGATAACCGGTCGGAAATGATTCGTCAGGTACAGTTTATGCTTCTTTAGATTTGAATTAGATATTTATTGAATATAAAGGTGTCCTCTATATGAAAAAAGACAGCCTCATATGTTTTCGTGCCAGCAAGGATTTACATGAATCCCTGGCTCAAGTTGCAAAAGAAGACCGGCGGTCTTTATCATCAACGATTGAAATGGCTCTGACCAATTACCTTAAAGAGAGGAGAGCATTTCTTGGTATTGAAAAAGAAAAACGTCAATATTCGAGAAAGAATCTTTCTGTTTCGGCTGTGATTAATCAACCGGAACCTGGACAAATGGGAATAGGAGCCATCACAGATATTTCTCTTGGCGGTGTAAAAGTTTTAATTCCCAAAGATTTTAAGCAACAGATCCTGATTGATTCGCAAAATTCAAGATTTGAGATTATTTTCAATTTGCCTACTGAGAATAAGCCCATAAGGTTGTCCTGTGAGTCGAACAGAGTAATTGATGCCGAAGACAGCATTAATGTTGGAGCCTTCTTTGTAGATGCTGATTTTAAGAGCTATAAAGCACTTCAAACCTACCTGATGTAATACCTTGTCTTTCCTTTCAATATCATGAATATTTATAATCTAATTAAGATATTAGCCTATATATTCGTATTTGAGTACCTGGTTATATTTTAATGTGTCGGATTTATTTACAAAAGTGAAATAAATTGTAATACATTGTAAAATAACAGTTTTCTTCCAAAATATATTAAAATATACGCCCATAAAGTAATTTTAAGCGTCGGAATATTTTACAATTTACTTCATATATGAAAAAATATCTTGTCTGTTCTTAACTTCAAGTTTTTAAAAATAAATATTTACGAAGTAAAAACATAGCGTTATAAAATTAAGAAATAAGAAGTTAAATGTAATACAAATTGGTACAACAATTGCTATTTTATACTGAAAGAAAAATAGCATTACGAAAGTTAAAATCAGAAAAGGTACAGTTAGTAATAAAACGACGTCGTCTATGTTATAGGAGAGCTATATGAAAAAGGTAAAAATTAAAATAATAGGTCGAGTATTACAGGCACTGGATTGCATTAAGAATTATTTGGATAGTGTAATCAGTAAACTGTGGGACGAAAGACTACGATTAAAAGAAGTAATCACATATGAAAGAAGGTAACAATAATAGGAGATCAAAACCTGAAGGCTATTGACCCTCCTGGCAATTCTGCGATTCCCGAGCCAGCTACAATGCTCCTTCTTGGTCTTAGGTTAGTTGGGTTGGCAGGCGTCAAGAGAAAGTTAAATATCTAAACCCGATTCTGCGGGTTTTTAAAACCGTGGTTCTTACCATGGGTGAGGAAGACAGGGGTGAAAAGATGAGTCAGCAAGAGGAAATCATCATGCGGGAGCTTGACAAAAATCCCGATATTCGCATTACGGACTTGGAGGGTATAACGGGGTTGCCCATTGGCGAAGTCTGTAAGATACGATATTTCTGGAGACTGGAAAAGAAGCGGGAGGGGCAGAGATACGGCACTTGTCAAGTCATTGGAAAAATCAAAGATACATTAAGACTACACCCATAACTGTTCAATTCAGTGTCGGGTAGGTGTCAGAATTGAGGACAAGGCAGGGTTGATACGGCTCTGCCTTTTTTGTTTTTGATTTCATTGATTAATTATCATTTGTAATCTTTGACTCATCACCGAAATTCAATTTTAACACTTACAGTAAGTGATAAAAGGTGTGTAAAAAAACATTTGTTTTTCCCTCATATCTTTTACATCCCGCAAACACTGATTTAGCAAGGGTTTCACAAACTGATTTCTTAATTCCAATTCTAAAGCAAAGCCATTCCTTGTTATTTTTTGATTAATAATAAATACAGTTCGCCCTTTTCTTTGAGAGTCCCAGCGGTGTATTCCGCCTTTGAACCAAACCCGCAGAAAAGATCTACCCTCCCGGGACCTTCAATGGCCGAACCTTTATCCTGATTGAGCACGAAGCGGGAGAAACTGACCCGTTCTTTAACATTACCTTCAGTATCAAAAACCGGCTTGCGCAAGCGGATAAACGCCAACGCGCCTTCCGGGAAAAAGTCAGGATCGGTCGCAATCGATCTACCCGGAGTTACCGGTTCGCCTAAAGATCCCACCGGCTCTTTATCTAAAAAGCGAAAGAATGTGTATCTTTCATTGTAGCTTAAGATATCATACATTTCTTTCTCTTCCTTTCCCCTTAAAAAGACATGACGATAAGAAGCTTCTCTGCTTTTTATTTTGCCGCCCTCCAGCATGAACTTGGTTATACTGCGAAAAGGCCGGCCATTAGTTTGAGCGTAACCAACCGTTAAAAGCGTTTCGTCTTCCAGTTTAATTTTTCCGGAACCCTGTATGTGCAAAGAATACAACTCCACTGGATCAGCCACCCAGACAAGCTCTAAATTTTTCCCCTGTAAGACTCCATCAACATCAATTTCACGGCGGCTATAGTACGGAATAAATTTACCGTCCTTCATCCGGCCGATATTGTTTTCGTTTTTAATCAAATCAGGCGGCACTCGATAAAGCGGATATTTGAATTTTTCGGTGTGCTTAAGGGAACCTTCAAGCAGGGGTTCGTAATAACCGGTAAAAAGCGAATGATTGGAATCACCAGTGCCGGCGATACGATAAACGTTAAATACCATGGCAATTTTTTTGTTTAAATCGGAGGTATTATCTGTTTTACGCAGAATCGTACGAAACGCTGTGAGTGTTTCTTTTAATTGTTGCGCGCCGATCAATCTGTCCGCAATACGGTAAACTTTGTTCCGTCCAGCGTTTTCATAATAATTAATGCTGCGTTCAATCGCCAATTCGAGCGAAGCCGGATCAAGATCGTCGGTAAAATTAATATCCGCGGCAACAACTGGAGAAAAGGATTGTAGGGATTTTACAGAAACTTTCGGAACAGCCCTCATACACCCGCTGAGAAAAGCAACAATTATTATTAGAAGGAAAATATTGCGCCAGCATTTCATAGTTCGACAATCATCGCTACTTCATCGCAGTAATCGGGATACTTGGAGCAATGGAAGCAATCCGACCAGATTTTTTCCGGAAGCAAATTCTTGTCAATTTCCTTAAACCCTAATTTAAGGAAAAAATCCTTTTTGTAAGTAAGGGTGAATATTTTAAAAAGGCCCAAAGTAATAGCTTCGGAAATACACGCTTCCACAAGTTCTCGGCCAATACCTCTTCCGCGATAATTTTCATCTACGTAAAGTGAACGTATTTCCGCAAGATTTTCCCAAATAATATTCATCGCACAAATACCGGTCACCAATGACTTGTCTTCATCATAATAAACAAAAAAATCCCGCAGAGAATTATAAATATCCATTAGAGAACGCGGCAGCATTTCACTTTTTCCAGCCGATGAATTTATCATGCGGTGAATTGTTTTCACATCATCAATGCGCGCTTTTCTCAGCATTTTTTCTCCCCTGAATTGCCATATCCGGATGCTTTAGAACCATTAAGCATTTCCAAGGCATGTTTCCGTGTTGTTTCTGTTACATCCACCCCGCCAAGCATGCGGCTGATTTCTTCAATTTTCTGTTCATCATCAAGTTCTTCCACAAACGTGATCGTCCTGCCTTTAACAACTTTTTTGGAAACATACATGTGTTTATCTCCGAAGCAGGCGATTTGAGGCAAATGGGTGATACAGATAACTTGATGGTTGGCGGATACCTCTTTTAATTTCCGGCCGACAATTTCTGCCGTGGCCCCTCCAATGCCGTTGTCTACTTCATCAAAAACAATTGACGCCACAGAGCCGGTGCGCGACAAGACATTTTTCAATGCCAGAATTATTCGCGATAATTCACCGCCCGAAGCAATCTTGTTTAAAGGTTTGGATTCTTCACCTTTATTAGTCACCAGATAAAATTCAATCTCATCGCCTCCCGTCTGTTCAAATGATTCAACGGTTTTATCAGCGGCACATTTATTAAAATTAACATGGAAAGAAGCATGCGGCATATTCAGAGCGTGAATTTCCTTCTCCACCGCCTCCCGCAATTTCTTCGCCGCTTGCTTTCTAATTTGAGAAAGTTTGAGCGAGTTTTGTTGCAAATCATCCTTGATTATTTCTTCTTCTTTGCACAGTTTTTCCAACTCTTCTTCCACGGAAAATACTCTTTTGAGGTCTTCCTCTATTTCCTGCTTCTTGTGAAAAACATCTTCAAGAGAACCGCTATATTTACGCTTGAGCCGGTTTAACAACTCAAGGCGTTCATCAATAGCGACAAGCCGTTCGGAGTCAAAGAAAAGATTCTTGCCGTAATCACGCAGCGTCAAGGCCGCTTCCTGTAGAGTGATAAAACTACTCTCAATATCCGTATCGGCAAGTTTTAAATTCGCGTCTATTTTTTTTATTTCTTTTATCTGGTTCTGAACTTCTTTTAATTTAACAATGACAGAATCCTTTTCACCATAAAGCAAATCATAAGCAAGGTTTGCCCAACCGGATAACTTTTGAAAATTAACGAGAACCTTTTTTTCATCCGCCAGCGCCGTATCTTCCGCCGGTTGCGGATTAATATTCTGAATTTCTTTTAATTGAAATTTAAACAGATCAGTTTTTTCTTCACGGCTGGATCGCAAAATTTTCAATTTCTCCATTTGAGTTCTGATGTGCTGATACTGATTGTAAATCTCCGCGTAAGCATATCTGGCAGGCAAGCAACCGCCAAATTCATCCAGGATATCTATATGATTTTCGGTATTGAGAATTACCTGATGTTCATGCTGGCCGCAAATATTAATCAGCAATTCGCTGACGGCAGCCAAATTGGCCAGAGTCGCCATTTGCCCGTTGATGAACGCTTTGTTTTTACCTGTGTGTGAAATCACCCGGCGGATAACCAATTCTTCTCCGGCGGTAAAACCCATCGCTGTAATTTTATCCTGCAGAAGTTTATTGGCGGCAATATCAAAGAACGCTTCCACTGTCGCCGTATCAGCTTGCGTCCTGATCATTTCCGTCGTCGCTCTATCGCCCAGAAGCAAGCTCACCGCGCCGATAATTATCGACTTTCCGGCGCCGGTTTCACCGGAAATAACATTCAGGCCTTCACCAAAGGAAACCTGCAGTTCATCAATAATGGCAAAATTTTTAATGCTCAATTCATTAAGCATTTTTCTTTTTTCTAGCTCCCGGAGGTAGATCGCCCCAACCGAGCTTGGAACGTAAAATTTTTCCGTAGCTGCGGTATGGTGAAAGAACCAGCTTTATTATATGTTTCGATTTTTTTATAGTCACGACATCGCCGGATATGATCTTGTGAGCTACCTGTCCATCCAGCGTCAACATGGCGCCTTTATCCTTGGACCAGAGAGTTATTTTCAGGTTCGAATCTTCGGAAAAAATGATCGGACGGTTAGTCAGAGTATGGGGACAAATAGGATTAATAATAATTAAATCTTTTCCGGGAAAGACGATAGGCCCGCCCGCGGAAAGCGAATAGGCGGTGGAACCCGTGGGCGTAGAAACAATCAGACCATCTCCTTTATAAGTAGTTAGATACTCGCCGTCAACCGCCATTTCCAGTTCATTCATGCGGGACAGATTGCCGCGATTGATGACGACATCGTTCAAAACATCGCCGACGTTGGTAACAGTTCTGCCATGTTTGATGCTCACATCAAGCATCATTCTTTTTTCTGTCACAAATTCTCCGCGAATAATTAATTCCAGAGTGGAGTGTATTTCATTTAAATTCACTTCGGTAAGATAACCAAAACTGCCCATATTGATTCCCAGAATAGGAACATTATACTTGGCCACACAACGCGCCGTGCGAAGCATCGTGCCGTCACCGCCTAAGACAACTATCAGTTCTGATTTTCGCGCCAGGTCGTTCCATTTAAGTCCTTTACGGAAACCAATTTTTTCAGAAATTTCCGTTTCCAAAAAGACTCCTACGTCTTTTTTTTCCAACCACTTTTTTAATGATATGACGTGGTCGGCAATCTTTTCTTTTTCAATATTGGCGACAATGCCTATTTTTTTAATTTTCAGTGGAGCCACCTCCGGCAGGAGCCGGAGGCTCCTGTAATAATGCGACCTCCCGCAAGTCGCGGGATTGAATTATACCATTTCTAAATCAAAGATGATATTGAGGCAGCTAGGCGAAGGCGACGAGGCGTATTTTACATACGTTGAGGAAGCCGACAACGACGCCAACAAAAATAGCGCTTTGATTTAGAATTGGTATAAAACCTCAAAATATGAAGTTCCGTAACATAAAAAAAAACCTCTGTCTATGGATAAATATTCTGAAGATACATTTATAAAATAATTTCATGTCATTGATATTACTCGTGAGAATCAAATTTCAAAAAAGGCGGGTAAACAGACCAAAAGGTGAGCAGATTTCACAAAAGGACAGATGTCGCAATGTACCTCCGGCACGGTCATCGACACCACCCCCACATTTTGTGGCCAAGATTTTTTTGACAGACTAGACCGCACTTCCTATAGCTCAACCTTGCAGAAGCAATGTCTTATCAAAAATAGTTAATACGACCAGTATTTTTTATTGTGCATTTTCATGGCAACAATTAGTCTGAATACCTGCGTGGACGGTATGATATTTTGCTCAATAAAATATTTTCCAATGAGCGGCTGCACTATTCCTTGCTTATCCAGCAGACGCAGTATTTGATATTTAGAAAGATAACCACAGCGCAAGGCACAGGCCCCAAATTTTTCACCATACTTCCGGCGGCGCAGAATATCGATAATATTACCACCCTCCATCCAACCCCAGCTTACAGCAATGGCTCCAACCGAAGGCCGCTGCAATCTCTGCCAGACAACCGCTTTAATGAGCGTGGAAATGGATATCTGGCCAGCGTAGTAAAGGTACTGGCCGAATAAAAGCCTCCGGGACGGCATCCTCCCCGCATAGAGAGGCTCCACTTTTGCAGAGACGGATTTGTTGTGGAGGCCGGACGCGGGGCCTGCCGCTTTCGCTCGTATAGTGTTCCTCTTTCATCCAGCAAATAATACTTCCAGGGAGCGATAAGAAATTCCTGCAACAACTGGTAGGCCAGATTGACTTCTTTAAAACGTTTCTCTAAAAAGTCCGGCTCAACGGCAACAAGGATCGCACGGTCGGGATGAGTCTCCATCGCCTTCTTGCGATAGGCCGCTCTGACGCCGGCCGGTTTTAGATACCGCAGAAACTCGACCGACGCATCAATATCCGTTCCGAAAAGCGATTCACAGGCTTTGAACAAATCTTGTCTGGAAACTTCAGCAGCCAGCAAATCTCCATCTCCTTTTCCCGTTTACAGGCAATTTAACATATCAGGTAGAATAAACACAAGTTGAATTCTGGCTATGAACCGTTTTTCAAGGGCAGGTCATTTTCCTTCCAACTTCTGCCGATATAGATGAAAGGATGAAGGGCAAAAATTTTAATACCATAGAATAAATATCATGTTCGCGGATGTGTTTGTCTGCTTTTGCCCCCCTGTATTGAAAAAGTTGGGCATATTCCTGCAACAGACAAAATATGATATCATAATAAGACCGACACAGTCCCAATTGCCGCGGTTCTGCAAAACTCATAATACGCTCGACATTGATGCCGTCGCCCCATGTATCCTCAAACCGCAAGGAGATAAAAAGATCTTCAGGAAAAACTGGGCAAAACTGATTCAGAAAATAGGAGCCTGTCCCGGAGCAGATCTTATTCTATAAAAAATTTTTTATCATGAAACCGCCATTTTTATTGTGAAACTCCAATTTAA
>CAVQCU010000081.1:0-63886 GCA_963710995.1 uncultured delta proteobacterium | reverse complement strand
CCGATTTTCGGGTACGCGCTATACGCCTCACGGAACATCTTCATTGACCGCTCCAATACCACCCAGCGCAATTGAAGACATCAACAAGGAATTTAATACGTTTACCCAAGGGCGTGAGCGTGATGTGTGTTCGCCGAAGGGACGAAGGTCATCCGACGGGCAGATTCATGAATTCAAAAAAGGGGGATTCATAACAGCCGTCGCGCGGAAGATCTCCATCCTGCCGGTTACAGTCAATGGCAGCCGGCGCGTCATGCGTAAAGGGAACTTTACCTTTGAAGCCGGGAAAGATTCAGATCGTCATCGGGAACCCCATCGATACCAGCGGCTATACCAACGATACAATTCCAGAGCTTATCGACAAGACGCGTCAGACAATTATGGCAAATTTCGATCCCGAATATTTGGGACGACTAACGAAACAGTGATCACAGCGCAACCGGCGCATTACGAGGAAGGCAAAAAATGTCAAAAAGAAAAGTGACCGTGAAATCAGGGAAACGTAAAATCACAGACATGAATCGCAAAATGGCTAAGTTCTGTATTAAATGTACAGGTTTGCGGCTATGCCCGTAAAAAACAACAAGGAGCCGCGTTCTGGTTTGTCAAAGAGATTGAAGGCAAACTTTGTCCCTTCTGCAAAGCCTATGAACGTGTTTATGGCAGGAAAGCCCACCAGCCGCTTATTTGATTGGATAAAAGCGAACATGAGTATTTCAAAGTGGTTGGATATAAAGGAAGCCGAAGGCATTGACGTTTCTCACATCGAATTGCCTGAAGATTTGGCCAATGAAGAAGCGCCGGCCGAAACGACTTTTTTTAAGGAGATTCGTTCCTGCAGTATTCTCTGCACCGGCAGCCATCCTTTCTCTAGGTCGAGCGATTCGGTCACTGGTATATTGTCGAGGCCGTGACAAAAGAGCCTGTCCCGCACACCACAAAACACAGCAATGGTGGATGTTTACCAAAGACAAAGACATCGCGATTAAAACGGCCCGAGCACGTATCGAAGAAGCTTGATAAATACTAATGAGACTCGCTGATCATGGACCCGAAGCTTCAAAAACAAAGTGAACTGAAACTTGTTGGATGATTATACCAGGCGCATAGTGTGGTAGGTTGAAAAAGATGGACACCAATGCTTAGATAGAAAGGAAGACGGAGGTGTTAAATGGCAAGAGTACCGCAGGGGCGATATACGAAAGAATTTCGAGAGGAAGCGGTCAAGATGATGACGGAAGGCGGTTTATCAGTAATGGAGATATCCAAGCGATTATCTTTGCCGAAATCAACATTAGAGCGCTGGATAAGGGTTTTCAAGGCGGGAAATCTTGGAGAGGTTGGTAAGGGTCTGCGTCCACTCACGGAGATGGAGATGGAATTGGCGCAAGTAAAAGAGAGAGCTGTCCCTGGCCAAAATGGAGCGAGACATCCTAAAAAAAGCGGCCGCGTACTTTGCCAAGGAGTCTCTGAACGGTACGCGTTGATCAAGGAGTTGCGACTCGCCTATCCTATTGTGTTGTTGTGCCGTGTATTGGATGTAACAAAGAGCGGATATTATGCTTGGATCAAATGTCCGCTTTCCAGCCGACAACAGGAAGAGGAAAGGCTGGAATTGGAGATACAAGCTGCTTATAAACGTACCCGCCAGACGTATGGGCCTGAGCGTTTGCAGCGGGATTTGTCAGAAAACGGAGTCGTTGTGGGTGTTTATCGGATCAAGCGGATTCGCAGGAAGCTGGGTTTGCGTTGTCGTCAAAAACGGCGGTTTAAGTTTACGACAGACTCCCGCCATTCTTTACCCGTGGCAGAGAATCTACTGGCGCAGAAGTTTGTGGCCTCGGCGCCTAACCAGATCTGGTTGACAGATATTACATATATTCCCACGGGTGAAGGTTGGCTGTATCTTGCCGGTCATAAGGATCTTTTTACTGGAGAAGTAGTAGGCTATGCCATGGGAGAAAGGATGACCAAGAATCTTGTCAGCCAGTCCCTTTTGCGGGCGGTAACGGTCAAGCGACCTGCGGCGGGTTTGATTCACCATTCGGATCGGGGCAGCCAGTATTGTGTCCTGGAGTATTCTTCATTGCTTGACCGGTTCGGGATGAGGGCATCCATGAGTCGCAAGGGGAATTGCTACGACAACGCCCCCATGGAAAGCTTCTGGGGCGTGCTCAAAAATGAGACAGATTCACCATTGCCGGTATGCAACGCGACAGGAGGCTGTACAAGACATCACAGAGTACATCGAGATTTTCTATAATCGGCAGAGAAGGCAGGCCAGACTCGGTTTCCTCTCTCCCTCTGCTTATGAACAATGTTTCTATGAAAAACGACTGGCAGCATGAAACGTTTGGTGTCCACTATTGACGACCGACCTCACCGTGGTAAAATGAACGAAGTGAAGTTTGAAGCGTTAGTCGAATCAATGACATTCGCTGAAAATGAGTGAAACGAAATAATGAGACTCAAATATTATAAACGTAGTGTAGTAATATTTGTTAGTCGAATTATCCCAGGAGCATAGAAACGTGGGATTTGAAGCGTAAATGGAATTAATTCCGCAAAGCGAATTGGTATGAATACAAGAAAGGAGATATTGCTATGACTTTAAACAACCAGGAAGCAACCCAACAGGCATTAAACCTTTTGAGGAGCGGCGATACGTTCCAGTGGTATGTTATCCCTCTCCTTGTGATCGTCCTTTACATCTATGCCAATGAGTACCAAAAGGGCAATTACCGCGTTATCGCCGGAGGGCTGGCCCTTTACATGGTCCACTGGTTTGTGGAAATCGGCAATGCACTCATCCAACACTTTTCCGGTCATGCTCTGTGGACGGTACCTTCCGGAACAGCCTTTGCAATAATGGTTGGTGTCGGAATCGAAATTAATCTGATGTTCGCTATCGCCGGAATAGTTGTTTGCAAGCTTCTGCCCAAAGATCCCACGCTGAAAATTATGGGCATCAATAACCGTTGGGCCTTTACAGTTGCCAATGCTGGTCTTGCGTCCATTCTGGAAATATTTTTGGTGAAGACGCCGACTTTTGTGTGGGTTTATGGATGGTGGGGTGCCTTCCCGGTTTTTGTGACGGTTTACATCCCCTTTTTCGCCGCCGCCTGTTACGTGCATGACTGGCAACCTCAGGCACAAAAGCTTTTCATCGGTTCCCTTTTCGCCATTAACGCCATTGCTCTAATAGTGTTTGCGGGAATCCTCAAGTGGATCTGATTTGAGGGCCGGTCATGAAACTGCTTATCCGTGGTGGAAGTATTGCCGCTGGTCACGGTGTAATCAAAAGTTATGTAGATATTCTCAAAGAATCTCTTCTTAAAAAAGGGATCGAGGTGATTAACCGATCAAGGCACAGAGAGACCACTTTTGATGGCATCGGCACATTCAACGAGGACATTGCTAACTTTGGGCCTGATATCCTTCTTGTCCAATTCGGTGTTGATGATGCTTTCGGGTATGTCTACCGCTCTGAATTTCAGGAAAATATCGTACAAATTATCAGGCTGGCGCGCCTTCGTTTCAATCCGGTCATCTTCTTGGCTACTTCCCACACTTTCGATAATCCTCATGATATGGATGCTGTTTATATCTTTTACAGGTCTTTGCGGATTGTGGCTTCAGACCTGGGCTGTGAGTTGATTCCAGCACACAACTACTGGGCTGGTTATCTTGAACAAAATAATCTATGCAGTAAGGATTTGGTCCTGTCAGATTCCAGGTATCCCAATGAGAGAGGACATCTGGTAATAGCAGAGGCAATACTAACTTGGCTTAGCAAAATCTTTGACCATCGCCAAAACAATTAGGGGCAGTTGTGCCTCATTTTAATAAGACTCGCTGAAAACGAATGAAGTGAAGTTTGAAGCGCTAGTCGAATTATCCCGCGGAGAGGAAAATATGAACACCGCCGCTTGCTTTAGGATTCATATTCGTGATTGACAGATAACATATTTCTTCATATATTATTTCCACCGTGACAACGGGTATAAAAACACGAAGCTTGCTTTGATTTTTTATACCCTCCGCTTTGCGGGATAATTCGACCTGCAAGTTTCAGTGCACTTTTTTTCTGAAACTTGGGTCTCATTAACTTAGCAATTCCTAATAAGCGCTGTTTTAGGAATTGGAGTTTCACAAAATAGGAGGCTCTTATCAATCATCCATATTCTCAGCAGTTTTAATCATTTAGGTTCCATTTAAGCCAAGGCAAAAAAACGAAGGAGAACAAGCATGCCGAAAACCAGAATAATAAAATATGTACTCATAATATTTCTGCTTTTACCCTTGATCACTTTTGCAGAGACACGGGAAATAAAGTAATAAAGGGAGATACCCTTTGGGATATCTCTAAGAAGGAATTGAACGATCCCTTCATGTGGCCCAGGATATGGAAAGAAAATTCCTGGATAGCAAATCCTCACTGGATCTATCCCGACCAGATAATCAAGATTCCCCTCTATCTTATTCAAGAGGAAAAGCGTGAGAAGGAAGTCACGCCGAAATCTACAGAGGAAACCACACTGAAATCTACAGAGGAATATCAAGTACCTGCCGTTATCGCAGAACAGCAATATAAAGGAATAACGGGAATTATTTTGTATGACGGGACTGTTATTGAAGGACAAATACTCTTTATGAGTGCTGACATCGTAAAGATTCGCACAAAAGATGGAAATACATCATCATATTCTTTTATTAAGGAAGTCCAATCTTTTATCAAAGAATGATAAATACGATTGTTGAAAATGGAACTCCGGGGAACTGCGGAACTCCGAACTCCGGAGACACCATACTGATTTTTTCTTGACAATAGCCCGTAAATAACCAAACGGGAAACAGAGTCGTATACCTACCCTTGACAATTGCCGCTATGCGGCCATATTCTTGATTTATAATTGAAGCTCTCCATGTCAAACCGGGGGGAATGCGCTTGCTTGTTTCCTGGATTTATACCCTAATAACCTGAAGGGCACGCGAGGTCATCTGCGACGGGAATGACAATGGAGGGAAGGAAGGAAGGAAGGAAGGAAGGAAGGAAGGAAGGAAGGAAGGAAGGAAGGAAGGAAGGAAGGAAGGAAGGAAGGAAGGAAGGAAGGAAGGAAGATTCTAGCGAAACTCCGAAGTTATGATTTCTGTTGTTTGAGATAAAAATTGATCCACGGGTATACCCTGCGCGCCGACGAGAAGCTTTCGGCATCCAGGATAAGATTTGGCAAATTCCTCCTTGCCGGGAAGAGTAGTTTTTTTCGCGCCACTTTTAACTTCAATGGCGATCAGTTTGTTTTTATGCTTTACAATAAAATCAACTTCCCTGTTGTTCCCTGACCAGTAAAAAACTTCACTCGCGCTGCCTTTCAGGCTATTGATCAGAGCCGCTCCGATGGCCGTTTCTACAAGACGGCCCCAGTAATCAGGATCGCTTTTCGCTGTTTGCAGATTTTTGTTTGTCTCGGCGGTCATTAACGCCGTGTTAAGAACAATCAGCTTGGGGCTGGACGCGCGTTGCCTCACTTTTTCCATGCTGATTTTCTGCAAACCTTTAATCAATCCCGCCGCGTCAAGCAGATCAAGGTAATGGGCAAGCGTTGTAGTATTGCCGGCATCCTGCAACTGGCCGAGCATTTTCTGATAAGATAGAATTTGCCCGGAATAGGCGCAGCCGAGATCAAACAAGCGGCGCAGCAGGGCCGGCTTGTCTATCCGTTTCATCAGGAGAATGTCGCGCGAAACAGTCATTTCAATCAGCGATTCCATAATATAATGCCGCCATCTTTCATAATCCGTGTCTTTTGTATTTTTAGCGAGCAAATCCGCCGCCCCCGGATAACCGCCATAGCAGATATACTGATTAATGTTCCATCCAAAGGCATCTCGCATTTCAGGGTATGACCAGTGCGTAACAGGAATGACTTCAAAACGTCCCGCCAGGCTTTCAGTCAGACCAAGCTGGATTGATAAAGGAGCTGACCTAAGAAGAACAACGCGTAGAGGCAATCGTCTTACTGTGTCATCATCCCATAATCTTTTAATGGTTTCAGACCAGCCCGGAATTTTATGAATTTCGTCGAGAATCAGCAGAGCCTGCTTTTTAGCGGATTTAACCCTCGCTGTTTCCCATTGTTGTTCTATCCATGCCGTGCCCTTGAGTGCAGGTTCGTCCGCGGAAGCGTAATGCGCGGGCATTTCCAATTCGTCCATCAACTGGCGGGCAATGGTTGTTTTTCCGGTTTGTCGCGGTCCGAAAAGCACCTGAATAAATTTTCGTTTTTCAGATACCCGTTTTTTCAACGATTGATATATTGGTCTTGTATACATAATATTTACTCACCTTGTTAAGTAAATTATCTCAAGATGGTGAGTATGTCAAGGTATAATTTGATTTTGTCCTTTTCATCCGGAAGCTTAGGATCAAGTCTTGAAATATAGGTTTTTCGTATAAGGGAAACCACGGGTATGAACCCCAAAGCAAGCTTTGGAAACAGATTCCGCAGCAAGCCGCGAAGTATTAAACCCTCAGCTCCGCGGAATTGTTCAACTTACCAATTCCGCTGTGCTCCGCTTTCAAAATTGGAGTTTCAACAATAAACATAGCATCCCTACCCTTGACAATTGCCGTTGTGTGGCCATATTCTTTACTATTTATCCGATTCTCTATCATATGGAATTTTTCTTGTCAATATATTGCGCATGTGAAATATAATGCTTCACATATGTAATGTATGGAGGTAAGATATGGCTGATCGAAGACTATATTACAAGTTGAATCAGGCGCAGCATTTGCTCACCAAACTGGTGGACGCTGAATTGGCAAGTGCTCTGGGGATTAAAACCGTGCAGCTTGGCGCTGTGTTTTTCCTACTCGAGCACGACGGCTGCATGCTGAAGGAAATCAGCGCCGGGCTGGGGTTGAATAACTCTGCCATTACCACACTTGTTGTCCGTATGGAAAAGGGTGGTTTATTGACTAGGGAATCTTGTTCCGTCGATGGGCGATCCTATCGTATACATTTAACGAGTAAGGCAAAAGCCATAGGACAAAAGGCCATTCCTGTGGCGAAAGAGCTGAATTCAATGTTGGCTCAGGGATTTAGCGATGAAGAAATCGATACGGTGATCCGCTTTCTGGATTCAATTATTTCGCTTGCTAAGGGGGAATGAAAAAATGGGATTTGGTGTATAAAATTACAACTGGCTATGCCTGTAAACAAATCAATAGGAGAAAATCATGAGTATTGCTGACCTGCCCCAAATCCTTGTACCACATGTTAAGTTAGGGATTCAGGCATTTTTTATTTCTCAATTCAGGTACGCCTCTGGCGCTGGAGGACGGTAATTCAAAGAACTGTGCGGCCTGAACGTGTTGTATTCCATGCGCCATTTTTCAATTAACGTTTTCGCTTCTTTCAAGGTATAGAATATTTCTCAGCAGACATACGTTCCATATTTTTGTCGCGGTTCTTTTTGCTTGATTTTTCTGGCATTGAATTTGTCCTTTTAGTTTAATTTAGATGTTTATATATTTATATGATAGTAAATATAATTCTTAATTAATATTGTCAACCGTAATATTTGCTAAGAACTTTCATTAGCAATGTTTTTTTCACAATCGCCATGATATAATTAACTCAAACGTTAGGCACTAAAAAAACTGGCCATTTGTTTTACCTATAAATCCTCAGCTTCATGGAATGAATAAAATTGAAGATTACTTGTAAAGTGTAACGATGTTGCTGAGGCGTGCCATTACGCGTCGCTCCAGTGTTCGCCACGGATGAAGACACCGATAATTCAGAATCACGAACGCTTGACGATTTGCCGAACAGATGTCCGCCAGATCCTTCGGAGGTGCGAAGAATCTAAAATTGTATGTTTTGTAATATTGGATCACTTTTTTTTTCTTTTGGCCGTTCATTTAGCAGTCCATCTACTTTTTTGATGGTTTCCTGCATTTTGTTACTGAGGTCACTCAATTGGAATTGTATCGCTAACATGAACACCAGTAGACAAAGAACAATCACGCCAAGAACATTATATTGCATAGCACACTCCTTTTGTTAAGTTAGAAATTCGCCATTTTTCATACATTACAGTTTGAATGTATCATAAAACGACAAAATTGAGAAACAAGAATTACAAGGAAGTTGTTAAGAGAAAACTCAATGGTCGATTCTGAAAAACCAAATTATCATCAAATGTTGACTCCACCTTGTGTTAAGAAAGACATGCTGTTATGCACTTTTCCCAAGGTATTTTGATTATTTCCGACTGAAATGTTGTGTGAATTGGGAAAATAAGAAAAACAACAAAGGAAAAAGTGCTTACCGTCTACATCTACGAGTCCACAGTCTATATGAGATAAATAACAAAAGTATTGCCTAAGATTTAGCTATTCATAGACCATTCATTTGCTCAGAGCAACTGAGACGCAAAAAGAACCGCGTGTAAGCATGGGTCTTTGATATGCAATAGTTCGTGATTGATTTATTGATTATGTTTTTCTTTGTAGATCTGTCCGCTAACGGCGTTTTCTTGCTGATTCAATGTTTTCTGTTCATGCTTGGTAATATGCCCGCCATTTTTTGAGGACATATCCCGTTCTTCCTGCCTAATTTGACGGTCTTTTTTGTGTAATTGAGCGGCTTGTTGCTTGTCTAGTGTCCCATTTTTCACGCCTTGGTTAATTCGGCGATTTTGATTCTTTAGTCTCTTATTGACTTGGGTACGGCGCGGATGATCTTTTTGCCACTCAGTCTCTGCCTGAACGGCAGGAAGGCTTGCCAAGAAAAAGACAGTGACGAGTACAATGGTTCCTATGATTCTCATATAATGTTTCATAATCAGTTCTCCTTTTTGATAAGACATTGCTTGTTTATATATGAACAATAAAATTGTCTGCATTGTATGTCAATTAAATATTGGCCACAAAATGTTCGGTTCTTAATTGTGTTTGTTACGGATTGAAAGAAAGCATGTCTATGGAAAATCCTAAATGCTCACTTACATGAAGAAGTGCTTGTTTAGTTCATCTGCATAGTTTCAGTAGTGGGCATTAATAACCCAACCGAGGTATCTTTAATAATCTTTTAACCTCTCCTTTTTGGCTTGTCGTCTTATCATCCTGCTTCGTTTTTTGAGCCTCAATATCACTTTGTTGCTGCTGGCTTGCACTTTCGTCGTCCCCTCCCTCGGATTTGCATTTTGCATCTTGCGGAGGATTATCGGTGATAATACTGTTTCCGTTCTTGTCTACACAATTATAAAACTCTGCCGAATTCGCTACAGTTGTTAGGGCGAAAAATACGCACAGCATAATGAACAAAACCTTTCTCATTCCCCTTCTCCTATAAATCAATTATATTCATGTAAAATTATATCATACACCCGACAATTAATATAGTAGTAGTCCGAATTGAGGATTACTAATGCACAAACAATCACGGGTATGAACCCCAAAGCAAGCTGCGGGGTCTCATACCCGTGATTAAATTTCCCTTAGACATTTGATGATATATCAAATGTTATCCGATCTCATCATCTGATTATACCAAGTTACTTTCAAAAAATAAAATATGAATTTTTGAAAGCTTACTTGGTATTATGCCCGGTAAATCAACCTTTAATGAGACTCGCTGAAAACGAACGAAGTGAAGTTCGAAGCGCTAGTCGAATTATCCCATGTGCGAAGCCAAGCAGGGCTAATGTTTGATAGCTAATTGGTACTATTATCATCTCATGCTCAGCAGTTTCCTTGCTACCACAACGCGTTGAATCTCGTTGGTGCCTTCGTAAATCTGACAGATTTTCGCGTCACGCATGTGGCGTTCCGCCGGATATTCCTTTACATAACCGTAACCGCCGAAGATCTGCACGCATTCGATCGCCGCTTTCATCGCAACATCCGAGGCATAGTATTTGGACATGGCCGATTCTTTTTCAAAATCCTTACCATTGTCTTCCAGCCAGGCCGCCCGCAAAAGCAACAGCTCCGCCGCGTCCAGTTCGGTGGCCATATCCGCCAACTTGAACTGAATGGCCTGATTGGCAGAGATGGGTTTTCCAAACTGAATCCGTTCTTTGGCATACGCAGTGGCGTCTTCCAGGCAGGCGCGACCGATCCCGCAGGCCTGCGCGCCGATACCGATGCGCCCAGCGTTAAGACCAGCCATCATCTGCTGGAACCCCTGCCCCAGATTGCCCAGCAAATTGGCCGCCGGAACTTCCGCGTCCTCAAAAACCAGTTCGGACGTGCCGGAAGCCAGGATACCGAGTTTCTCTTCGATCTTGCCCACTTTGAATCCCGGTGCTTCCTTTAAATCCACAATCAGATTGATGACGCCTTTGTAACCCTTGGATGAGTCAGTGGTTGCCGCTAAAACGCAGTAGCGTGCGACATTGCCGTTGGTGATAAACGTCTTGGTACCGTTGACGATATACTTGTCGCCTTTGAGCTCCGCCTTACAGCGCAGCGCCGCCGCGTCGGAACCCGCGCCGGCTTCCGTGAGCCCATAACAGCCTTCTACAAGGCCTCCCGCAACAGGTGTAAGGAATTTTAGTTTTTGCTCATGAGTTCCGAAGGTCTTAACCGGGTGGCCATAGAGCGTATTGTTGACGGACACGATCACACCGCAACTCGCGCAGGCTTTGGAAATCTCGATCATGGCCATGACATAGGTAATATTGTCCATGCCCGCTCCGCCATATTCGGTGGGGACGGACACGCCCATGATACCCATTTCGCCCAGCTTCCGGCAAATTTCCTCGGGATGGCGATGCGTATGGTCCAGTTCCGCCGCAATCGGTTTAATTTCCGTCTCGGCAAATTTCCGGACCATATCCCGAACCATTAATTGTTCTTCTGTGGGTGCAAAATTCATTTATCTTCTCCTATCATAGATTATTTATATCAGCTTACCTTTGCGACCTGCCTCAAATACTTTTACCATTAGCAGATCTTCATGTGGTTAACTTCTTATCCAACTTCGGCATAACTGTCAAACCAATATTTTTCATTAAATCTATATGAGTTTATACTTGTCAGCCGCCAGTTAACGAAACTAATACCCGATATTTACTTATCAATATTATCGTTTACTCTTCTATATTTAAGCTCGGCAAGTTTTCCTTTATTCCAACTGGAAATTTTGCTGAAATATTTTGTCAGCCGGGCGATTCCTTCCACTTCCGTAGACCCGCAGTAAATACAATTTTCATTCAATCCTTTGGCAGTTTTTTCACAGGAGAGGCAAAATGTAAATTCCGGATTAAAATCAATTTGACGGTTGCCGGAATTGTAAAAAGCCTCCCGAATAAACCTGCTGAGTTTTTCTTCGCCCGGATTTGCGCCTCCCAATTGCAGATGCGTAATAACTTCTCCCGCCAAATACTTATGGAAAAGACCTTCCTGAATTACTTTCTGCATTGGCGTGACGTCCGCGGAAACATTCAGGTGAGTTGAGTTTGTATAATAGATCGCTCCTTCAGTGATGTCCCCTTTAACATAACGTCCGGCAGCGGGAGAAAAATATTTTAAATCGAGCCTGGCGAAACGATACGCTGTAGTTTCCGCCAAGGACTGTCCCAGCACAAACTTTATCTTTAGTTCCTTACTGAGAAGTTCGGCCTCATGCTTTATATAATCCACAATTTTCAGACCAAATTCAAGCGCCGCAGGCGTTTGATGCAGTTCCCTGCCTTGATGGATTTGTACAAGCTCATTGAGTCCCACAATGCCGATAATGTAGTAGGCCATGTTCATTCTTAAAAAAGGGAACCCATCGTGGTTCATGGCCAGCACCGCAAGAGGTCCCTGTTCCGCGTAGGAAAGAAGCTTTTCCAGAAAATCTTTTTTTTGCACATGAGCCTTTACGGCTTTTTCTATAAATTCGCCAAGCATGGCAAATAATTTTTTTTCATCGCCTACGGCCTTATAACCTAGCCGCGGCAAATTCAAAGTCACGCTTTGGATGACGGCAGAGCGCATCAGCCAGGGTTTATCCAGTTCTCCAATGAAGGAGGCCTCGTGGCGAAAAGCGGCATTACAGCAGGCGAAGGAAGGTTCATCTTCGTCTCTGTCGAAAATAAAACAAGTATTGCCTTTGAGATCCGCTACCTCGCAAGCATACTGCAAAAATTTCTGAGAGTCCTCATTCTTCCAGAAAGTTCCCGTTATATGTAACAGCGGACGGGGAAGAATAAAAGGTTTTCCGGTAGCATCGCCATTTTTAAACACTTCCAGTATTGCCCAGGCAAAGCGCTGCGCATCGCGAGTATAATCTCCATAAGTTTTTCCTGTTGGTTTGCCTCCGGCTCCGATGGCAGGAAGGTTCACCCAATGCGGCGGCATTTCATAATATATATGTATATCGGTATATAGGGCCTGTCCACCGCGTGTGGCGGAGAGCTGCGAGAATTCATACACAAGCATTTGCGCAAACTGTTTGACTTCTTTATCGGTCATGGCGACAAGGTAAGGCGCAAAGGAAATATTGAGTGCATCCCAACCGATTGTGCTGGCAAAATGTCCCTGCAAAACGGCGCTGAAACGCACCATGTGCGCTAAAAGCACCTCGGCATATTTTGCCGGATTTGCGGAATTGATCGCCTGTGGCAGCTTTAGCCCGTTTATTTTCAGATATTCCAGAGATTGACAGCAACTGTAAGGACGATCGATGTAACCCAAACCATGAATGTGAATGTCGCCAGTGGCATGCGCTTCACCGATATCGGCGGAAAAAATATCATGAAGAGAAAAATCTTTTTTAATGCCTTCGGCAAATATAAGATTTGTGCCTTCGGGAGAATGAGGAATATTGGCGTCTTGTTTATTTTGATGCAGAATCAATTGCCGCACATCATAAAGAGGAAATCCCAGACGGCCGTGCAGCCTTTGTTCTTTTTCCAGACCTCTCTCAATTAATCGGACATTGACTAATTCGCGGATCAGCGCCGTTGTGAGCACGTTAATTCCCGAAGAAATAATCTGTTTTTCCACTTCTTTTGCTATTTCCGCCGCCACCTGATCATCAATATCTGCTTCGCGCATCAAGGCATCAACAATGCGCTGACGGTCCCAACGGATAATTTCTTCCCCAGAAGTGCGGACAAAAAGAGTTAAATCTGTGGTTTCGGGATTTTCCATCATATTAAACATTCGTCGGCATTGATATTTCTATACTGTCCAGAACTTTTTCTGCAGCCATGGAAAGATCTTCATCATACTCGTGGTTCAGTGAAAACACTCTAAAGTGCATAACTCGCGCGGGAATGAAGCGGTAAATTTCCTGCAGAGGCTCCAATGACGTTACTCCCGTAACAGGATTAAAAATATTTATTTTTTTACCGGGTTTCGCGATAGGATTAAGCGGACGCGGGTCCTGCGTCGCCAAATCAACTTTAAAAGAAATCCCTTTTAGTTTCGCAGGCAGTTGTTCCTTGATTCTTTCCTCATAATCCTTAACGCGGCTAAATCCTGTGCCCCGATGAACTTGATCAATGGAAATTTCCGTAGAGAAGGACATTTTCCATTTAACTTCCCGGGCATGCAATTTTTTCCATTCACCGGCCAGCTTTTTCTTTTGAGAATCTTTCTGCTTCAGCCAGCTTTGCACTTCATTGAATAAAGACCATTCATCACAGTACAAATAGGCATTCAAGTTATTCAGAGGATTGCCGGGAAAAATCAGCTTCATCGTATCGTGAAAAATTTCCTGCAGATGCAAATCCAGGGCGCGCGTGGTGCGGTGAAAGTAAACGTTGCCGTATAAATTTATCCGGGCGTTGAGAAAACGTCCCAGCGCCGATATGCCTGATTGATGCAAAGTAAGGCCGTCTCTGGTAAAAAAAGTATAGTGACGCAGGCGGGGGATATCGACCATATCGAGGGAAAAGCCCGTCATGTAAGCGTCGCGCTGAACATAATCGAGATTATCAACCGTGTAAATTCCCGAAAACAATTGTCGCAGTAACTGCAACCAGCGCGGCTGTTTGTCTTTTTCCGCATCCTCGGGCATCTTGATTAAATATGCTATCTGGCGGGGATCCAAAACTTCGGCACGCGCAAAAGAGCCGGAAGGACTGCGCCTGATGAGGGAAATAATTTTTCCAAGCTTCTCAACAATAATCTTCTGTCCGATTATTTCGTGCGTCAAACCCCAATCGCACAAAAAATGCTGATCAAAGAAATGCCCGTAAGGTCCGTGTCCAATGTCATGCAGCAGCCCGGCTAAACGCAGCAGTTCCTCCATATAATTAAAAGACGGCGTGTCTTTACAAACATCATTCAAGCTGGAATAGAGGTGTTTGGCAAATTCACCGGCAACATGCATTGTGCCGAGAGAATGCTGAAAGCGCGAATGTTCCGCCGCCGGATAAACCCAGCGCGCGCTTTGCAGTTGATAAATTCTCCTTAACCTTTGCATCCAGTGGGAATCAATCAGGTTTTTTTCCGTTGTTTCCGTTTCAGAGTTATCTTCCGGCACAGTAAAGAGGATATATTGATGAATCGGATCGGCAATAAGCGCCATCCCTTTATAAATATTGTGATCGGTGGAATTAGTCTTTTTCATGGCGGATTGTGTATAATATCCCGGATAAAAAATCAATTTTAATCATTCATTTGTGCTTGACTATTAATTTCCTGTACCTTATGACTTCTTTGAGTTAGAAATACTTTAATTCCACTAATTGGCACATTTCCGGGGAGCAGATTAAAATGGGAATAAATAATGTCATCTTTTTAGAAGTTATCGAATGGTTTGATGAATCGGGCAAAGAAATCGTGCATAGAATCCCGGAAAATGGTTCCGGTGATATTAAGTTCGGCGCTCAACTTACCGTAAGAGAAAGCCAAAACGCCGTCTTTTTTTACAACGGCAAAGCCTGTGGCGCTTTTGGAGCTGGACGCCACACTTTACAAACAGCCAATATTCCCCTGCTCACTAAAATTTTATCCCTGCCCTGGGGCATGACCAGCCCTCTGCGCGCGGAAGTCTATTTCATCAATATGAAGGTTTTCACCGATCTAAAATGGGGCACTCGCGATCCGGTTGCTTTCCGCGACAAGGAACTGGGATTAATTCGCCTGCGCGCTTTCGGCATTTTTAATATCCGCGTTATTCAGCCGCTGTTGCTGATCAATTCATTAGTGGGAACACAGGAAATTTTCAGCACTGAAGAAATTGAAGAGTATATCAATCGCATCATCGTTTCCCGTTTTAACGATTACATGGGAGAAAAGATAGACACAATTTTTAATCTTCCGTGAAAATACAATGAATTTGCCGATGGATTAAAATTATTACTGCAAAACGATTTGAACAAATTCGGCTTGGCGCTCACCGAGTTATACATTAATTCCATTACCCCGCCGCCGGAAGTGCAAAAAGCGATAGATGACAAAAGCCGGCTGGGTGTTTTTGATGATCTCAATAAACTTCTAAAAATGAAAACGGCTATGGCGGTGGAAACTGCCGCTCAGTCTCAGTCGGAAGCGGGCGCAGGTTTGGGAGTGGGAATGGGCGTTATGATACCAGGTATGCTCGCGGAAGCTTTTAAAGGCTCGGCTGCAGCAGCGGAAACTTATCCCTGTCCGGAATGCAAACAGGCTATTCCTAAAGACTCACGATTTTGTCCCGCTTGCGGCCACCAGATTCTGACTGTCAACAAGTGTGCTCATTGCGGGGGAAATTTACCTATTAATGCCAGGTTGACCTGCCCCAAATACTTGTACCACATGTTAAGTTAGAATTCTGCCATTTTTTATTTCTCAATTCAGGTATGCCTCTGGCGCTGGAGAACGATAATTCAAGGAACTATGTGGCCTGAATGTGTTGTATTCCATGCGCCATTTTTCAATTAACGTTTTCGCTTCTTTCAAAGTATAGAATATTTCTTGGCTATATAACCTACGATAGCTCCCCTAAAGAATATAACTCTTTAAGAATAGCTTCTTTCCCTAACGGAACCACCCTTACATTAAGCTTGTATACTGGTGTTATAAGAAATGACCGTTTTGAAAATTATCCATTCTTTAGGATTGAATTGATGAAGAACGGGATAAAACAGATTATGCTTTATGTCACAAATCAAAAATATTTGGGATATACTAACGCTATATTATATATGGCAAATTCAGAGATGGTGAATTGACCGATTATTATAAGAAAACATTGACGAGGGCCTATGACATAATCATTCAAGAGGCCTATTTACGCTCATCAAAAGCACCTGCCCGATATGTGCAGACGGTTCCTTGAAAATATTTAAGGAGGAGAATGGGGTCATTGACATGGGGCAGGCAGTAAGCCAGCACTGCCCAACAAGGCAATACAGCCGATCGCTACGCTCTTGCTGATTTCTACGTTAAATGGAAAAAACAAGCACCCACAGCTTGCTTTGGAGTATAATATATTGTTGACATCCAAGGCCGTTCTTATTATAAACTTTCTACAATAAGTAATGTCTTAGCAAAAAAGGTTGATTTGATATTATCTTCTATTTAGAGAGAGGTGATAAAAATGCGTAAATACATTTCAGTAAGTTTAATTCTATTTTTATTAATTTTGTGTTGTATGGTTAATCCAGTTTTCGCGGGAAGTAGCGGCAAGAAAAAAGGATGCGATGCAATTTCCCAGACTGAAATTCAGGATATTCTGAAAAACATAAAAGCTAATAATGCGAAAGTATTATATGTAAAAAAATCTCCACTAGCCGGGATATGTGAAGTTGCCGTAGAAATAGGGGGACAGACTAATATTTTTTATTTTGATATTGCCAAGACCCATCTATTTTTTGGCAATCTTGTGGAAATGAAGACCATGACGAATCGTACAGCCCAGTCGGTTGCGGAAATCCAAGATAAAAAGCGGATTGATATCTCCAAAATATCTTTAACTGCAGCCCTTGTCCTCGGCGATTTAAAAGCAGAAAAAAAAGTTATTATTTTTACTGATCCGGACTGTCCATACTGTAGCAGCCTTCACAATGTAATGAAACAAATTATCGCTACGAGAAAAGATATTGCCTTCTATATTAAAATGTACCCTTTGGAATTCCATAAAGATGCATACTGGAAATCCAAGAGCATAGTCTGCAATAATTCCCTGCAATTGCTTCAAGATTGCTTTGATAAAAAGGAAATAGCAAAAACGGATTGCAAAACAGAGGAAGTTGACAATAATATAAAACTGGCTAAATCCCTGGGCATAACTGGAACACCGACAATTATTCTTCCGGACGGCAGATTGCGCATAGGCGCGATGCCGGAAGCGGAATTGATAAAGTTGATTGATGGCAAGTAGAATATTGGGGACGATGGGGCTGTTGAAATAACCTGAAGGTCACATCGAGGTCACTTGGGGTCACGCGTTTTATATACGTTGAGAAAGCCGACAACGACGTCAACAAAGATAGTGCTTTGATCGGAGGCGCATTCCCTTAAGGAGAGCGCATAATAAATAGAACCTTGCATTGCCGAGAATTTTCGCCAATATGGCGAAAAATTCATTTAGAGATGGTAGGCATAAGCGACGAATCTCCCATCATAGCTTAAGCTAATGTCAATATCTGTTTTCCTGCCACTGACGTAAACGCGCGGCGGTTGAAGCACTCCATCTTTTCTTGTTCTTCTGATTTTTATATTATGAAAATTCAGGGAAAAATATTGGGCTAAATTTTGTCCAAGGCAATTACGCAAAAAAAAAGATGGATCAATATTTTTCTCGTCTTTTTCTTCCGGCAAAACATCAACTTTCCAGATTAATTTATCCAAAGTCGTAATACTATTACTACCGACGCAATGAACATATTGGGGATTGTAAAAAAGACGTACATAAACCCTCTCTTTTCCCGAAATCATAACTTCACCCTCTGAAAAATATGATTGGGATTTTTTGAAAAAAACCGTCCACTGCCGCGGCAGAAAAGCGGCGTCAAGGTAGGATTTTTTAATCACTTTATATGCGGTTTCCTTACAAGCCCAGTATGACCAGAGAGTCGCATCAGGATCTTTCGCATTTTGTACAAATTCAATTTCAACATTTGTGAGGATTTTTTTTAGAAAGCGCGAATTCCTGCTTTTCCCCGCATTCGCTGGTTCCCTCAAATCCACCACATCGTTTCCGACGTAGGGCAAAATACTTTTCCTCCATTTGCGCGAGCCGGTCAATTATTTGCGTGGCATATTCGCGTTGCACTTTCAGGTCGCTTCCTTCTAAAGGTTTGGGCGTAAAAACTTCAATCTGCACCGAGAACTTCTCTCCCCAGGCAGGAATGATACTATAACCAGCCTGTTTATCTCCGCGCAGATACATGCACATTACTTTGCAGGTTTCCACGTTTTTGACGAAACGTCCCACACCATAAGAAAAATCTTCTTTATTTACTCGTCCGGTGCGGGAACGCCTGCCTTCCGGAAAGATCATGATATTATCACCTCTCCGCAGCAGGTAAATGCATTTATCCAAATTTTTTTTCATCTTTTCACGGGACCCGCCACGGTGGATGGGAATACACTTGGACAGATAACACAATACTCTAAGAAAAATATTGCTTTGAAAATTACTTCCTTCCGGCAAATTCCAGGGCAGCTTCCTGAAGCTGATCATATATTGGCTTAAGCTGAAAAGGGCATAATCTAAAATAAAAGAGTCAATCATTGTCAAATGATTAGCGCAAATAATCCAGGAACCATTATGCCGGGAAAATTCAATTGCGCACTGGCGGCGGATTTCTTTCAAATTCCTTACTCGATAAAAGAAAATCATGGCCATAAAAAAATATAAAGGCGCTACGATTAGTATTGTAATTCGCCCTAAAATATTTTGCAGATACAGAAAAGTTTTTGATTTTCTATCCATTTTTTATCCAAGTTTTTGTTTGATAATCCTGACGGCATCGCCAATTGTTCGAATTTTATCCGCCTCATCATCATCAATACTGATACCGTAAACATCTTCACACTTAATAATTACATCAACCAACCGCGCGGAATTTACTTTTAGATCATTTAAGATGTGTGTATCCAGTGTTGCCTTGTCCAAAAGATCCTGATTCTTGGCATAGGCTTTTAAAATGTTAACCATTTCTTTAAAAATTTTCTTTTCATCCATGCAAACACTCTCCTTATAATATATTAATTATTTTCCCACTTTTTAAATATAACGCAGCTGTTGACGTCGCCGAAACCAAAACCGGCTTTGGCGATAATTTTCAACTGCGTAAATTCTAAACATTTTTGCGGAATCTTTTGAGCAAACTTCTCGATATCCGGATGTACATCTTCACTATTGATTGACGGATGAAGGAATCCTTTATAAATCTGCAAGACAGAAGCCACAGATTCTATGGCGCCGGCGGCGCCCAGGCAATGGCCAATTAATGATTTTGTAGAGTTAATGTAAGGAAAATTGTCGGGAGTTCGCTCCAGTGCCTCCGCCCAATTCCTTACTTCCAGAGGATCGGCATATGTCGCCGTTAAATGACCGTTAATGGCGTCAACCTCGGCAGGATTAATGCCCGCATCGGCCACCGCGCCGCGAATACATCTCTTCACTCCTTCAGGATTAGGCGCCGTCATGGAACCGCCCATCCGCTGGCCGCCGCAATTAACATAACCGCCAATTACTTCCACGTAAATTCTGGCGCCTCTGGCCAGAGCGGTTTCCAGTTCTTCCAACACCAGCATGGCGCCGCCGGAACCGGGAACAAATCCGCAAGCCGTGGCGCTCAAGGGACGGGAACCAGCCGCCGGATTATCATTAAATTTGCGGCACAATACACGCATGGCATCAAAACCTCCCCAGATGTAAGGCGTTGCTCCTTCGGAACCGCCAGCCACCATGCGTTTGGCTAATCCCATTCTTATTCTCCAAAGAGCATCGATAATTGCTTCATTACCGGTACTGCAAGCCGATGAATTCGATGTCACTTGATTGCCCGCGCCGATCAAACCGGAAATCCGGGCGCTGGTGCCGCTGTTCATCACTTGCTCGACAACGCGACTGCCCAATCGCCTTACCCGGCCTTCATTAACCATTGGAACAATATTCTGGGCAATCGTATCCATGCCGCCGACTCCTGAACCGGCAATGACACCTGTTTCCCAATTTACAGTGTCGTCATCGCTGTCAGGCAAACTAAATCCGGCATCTTTCCAAGCATCAACCGCGGAAACTGAAGCGAAGCCGATATTATCATTTAGGGATAAAAGCTTTTCCCGATCAAAATAATTTTTCCGGATATCATCGAAATTATCTGGCACTCCGGCAATCTGACAGCCGAAATTCAATTCCTGCAATCTAGGTATAAAACGAATACCGGAGATGCCTCCTCTGAGCGCCTTTTCAAAATCAACCAGACCATGTGCGTTGGGAGCAGCCACTCCCATTCCTGTAACGACCACTCTCTTCTTCATTTATCCACTCCCATTCCGGCTAATTGCCCCACACAAACCACTTCGCCATTTTCTCTTTCCATATTGATGTCCACTTTCAATGCGCCTTTACGCATATATATTTTCTTGCCTTTCACAATTACTCTTTCGCCAGGTTTTACAATCCCCTTGAACTCTATGCCATCCGCCAGTGAAAAGAGGCTTAGCGGACCATTCAACTGGCTGGGTCTTATATTTTTCTGACAAGCCAGAAGATACATACCAAAAGCAACGACGCCGATTTGTGCCATCGTTTCAATCAGAATTACTCCCGGTGTAATCGGACGTCCGGGAAAGTGCCCGCGATAAAAATACTCATCTTCGCGAAACCGGTAAGCCCCGACTATCTGTTCCTCATCGAGACTGATAATTTCATCAATGAAACGAAAAGGCGCTTGCTGCGGCACAAGCTCTAATACCTCTTGTTTGATTGCGGCATCAGCCTCCATAAAGACCTCCATTGACATGAATCACGCTTCCCGTAATGTAGCTTCCTTTTTTAGCTAGAAAAGCGACAACTTCCGCAACTTCTTCGGGTTTACCAATACGTCCTAAAACGATATTAGTCATGATTTTATCTTTCACTTCTTGCGGCAATTCTTCAGTCATGTCTGTGGCAACGAAACCGGGAGCCACGGAATTAACTAAAATATTTCGTCCCCTGAGCTCCTGCGCCAGAGATTTGGTAAAGGCATTCAGCGCCGCTTTTTCCATCGTGTAGGGAATTTGTCCGGCATTGCCTGTATGTCCAACAACACTGGAAATATTGATGATGCGCCCTGATGGACTGCGCAGCAGGAATTGTCGCAGAATCCTTTTTGTCAAATACCAAACACCGCGCGTGAGTGCCCTTTGTTCGTCAAACTGCTCAACCTTCATCGATAAAATATCGGCGTTGATCGACTGCCCCGCATTGTTGACCAAAACATCCACGCGGCCGGCCGCATCTTTGAGTTTTCCGATCATCGCGTCAATTTGTTCTATGCTCGCCAGATCCGCCGAAATCAAAAAGCCGTCCTTTATTTCCGCCAGTAGCGTCTGCGCTTTTTGTTCACTTTTACGGTAATGAATACCGACATTAAAACCCTCTGCGGCCAGAGCACGGCAACATGCGGCTCCTATTCCTGTCGCGCCGCCAGTTACTAAAGCAACCGGTTTTTCGATCATCGGCTGCTCTCCACTTTCAGCATCATGTATGCCCAGGTGAGTCCGGCGCCGACAATGACCATGGCAATGTTGTCGCCTGACTGAACTTCATCCCAGTGCATACTTAAAATGGAAGGAGCGCCGCAGCAGCCAACATTGCCGAATTGATCAACGTTGTACCAATGATGCTCGGACTTTATCTTTCTGCGTTCGCACACTGCTTTAAGCATCATTAAATTGGCTTGATGGCCGATAAAGATAAAACGCTGAGCTTCGGCCTCATATTGATCCTGGAGTACTTTAAGACATTCTGTTGTTGTCCTGATGGCATAACCCTGAACGGCTTTGCCATCCTGATGAAAAGTCCAATCCCCGTCAATGCCGACTTTTGCCCATCCGGATGGCCGGGAATCAAAGTCGCCGCTGACAAAAGCGGCGCGGGTGGGAACTTTTGTCGACAATACTGCCGCGATCGCGCCATCGCCAAAAAGAACCGCCGAATTGCGATCAGAATAATTAATCGCCCTTGTCGGTGATTCCGCGCCGATAAGCAAGATGTAAGGCGGCAGTGTCTCCGGCTGCATGCGCAAAAGAAAATTGACCTGCATGCCGAAAGTAGAACAGGATGAATTCAAATCGAAACAGGCTGTTTCAATACCCAGCTCCGCGGCCATCGCTGAAGCTTCCGCCGGTGAAATGTTATCCGGCGATGAAGTGCCGCCAATAACCAGATCGATATCCTCCGGTTTTAGCGAAGCGCGCTGCAGTGCCATCCGGGCCGCCGCCGCTCCCATCTGGTAATTTTTGTATTGTCTGATGGTGTAAGATTCCAGCGGCTTAATGTTTTTTGTTTTTTTAATATAATCCAAAGGCAGAACTGTCCGGCGGTTTTGAATGCCGACACGTTCCATAATCCAATCGTTTGTGGTGCCGATATCCAGGTCTTCCAAAAATTTATTAGAAATAATATTTTCGGGATGAAAATGTCCCATAGAATGAAGATAAAGCATCTTTAAACAATCTCCCGTCCGATAATCATATTTTGTACTTCCCGGACACCCTCGTAAATATCAATAATATGGGCATCGCGGGCAAGTTTGGAAATCTCATAATCTGTCGTAAAACCATAACCACCGTGCAGATGAAGGCCTTCGGTTGAACAAAAGACAGCGGCTTCCGCGGCCGTGTTCTTAGCCAAAGAAGCATAAATTCCGGCATCGCTTGCTTTTTCCTGAATTTTACAAATTGCTTTTAAAAGAGCCAGTTCAGCCAGTTCCACTTTTTTCCACATGGCCGTCAACATTTCTCTGGCCACAGGAAGATCGCAAATTCTCTGACCGAATTGTTTGCGCTCCCGTGTATATTCCAACGTAACCGTAAACGCCCTTTTAGCCAAACCTAAACCAATTGCCGCAACCATCGGCCGGGCATAATCCAAAACGTCAACAATATATTTAAATCCCAGTCGCCGGTCTCCGATAATCTGATTCGGATGGATAATAACGTCTTCAAAAGTCACGCTGGCTGTGTTGGAAAGTCTTTGTCCTAATTTATCCTCCGGCTTACCAATTATTATCTTCCCGCCCGTCGGCACGTTTATTTCTCTGGTAGCATTCCCTATATCGGGAATATCGGCGGCTGTAATCGGTTCTACCGGAATAATAACACAAGCCATGAAATTACCTGTCTGCTTTCCCAGCTTACAAAGAACAGTATATTGAGAAGCATAAGAAGCATTGGTAATAAAGCACTTGGAACCGTTTAAAACATAATTGCCGTCATTATTCTTGCTGATAAAACTGGTCATCATCGAATTATCCGAACCGGCATTAGGTTCCGTTAAACAAAAAGAAGCCAAAACAGGCTTCTCGACAAAAGGCCTGAGAAATAATTCTTTTTGCTCATCCGTTCCGTTCTGGCTGATTACAACATTGGCTAAATCATTGCACATCGCCGAAGTGGAGATACCCGTATCGCCATAAGAAAGTTCTTTAATAATCAAGGCCGAAGTAACTGCATCAATTTCATAACCTTTGACGGATTCCGGAATACACAAATTGAGAAGGCCTGTTTCCCAGGCCTTGTTAATGATGTCCCATGGAAAAATATGACCTTTTTCCAGATCTAAAATATGCGGCGTTATTTCGTTTTTTACAAATTTTCGCACAGTATCTAAATATGTTAATTGATTTTCATTAAGACTCAAATCCATAAATCAAACCTTTCGTTTTTCTTTCAGGCATAAGTTTATAAGATAACTCCTTTTATTGAATCATCTCTCTTCAAAAAAGGAAACTTCTTTTACTGCTACTTTACGCGGCAACTTCTTTTTTAGGGAAATTTTCCACTCCCGTACCTGCCGGCGAATCGATTCCATATTTCGTCCGCAGAAATTTTTCCATGGTCGCGGGATATAAGATATATGCCAGCACATCTTCGTCGTTGCGGGCAAGATTGCCAATATTTTTTTTTGCCGTTTCGATTTCCGGCTCAAGATAATCAGCCGGTCTTCCGGATACCGGCACCTGTCCACGCTTGTAATTCTTCAGTATCTTCTTGGTCAATTCCGGATCAATCGGCATGGGAGTTTTGCCGTACAAGCCCAAAACCAAATCTTTAAGCTGGTTGGATACTCTTACATAACGGCCGAAAAGCACATTTAAGACAGCTTGCGCTCCGATGATTTGTGATAACGGCGTAACCAGAGGCGGACAGCCCATATCTTTGCGAGTTTGAACTACTTCTATATAGATTTCGTCTAATCGATCCAGCGCGTTCATTTCTTTGAGCTGACCGGTCAAGTTGGAAATCATACCGCCGGGAATTTGATGGGCAAGGACCCCGTTATCAATGATTGATAATTTCTGGGTGGCCAGATGGCTACTATATTTCGGAGCAATACTTTCCAGGTGTTCACCCAGCACCAGCAATTTGTTTAAATCCATTCCGGTCGCACGTTCGGTTCCCTGAAGGGCCGCGACCAGCGGTTCAATGGCGGGCATGGAAGTTCTCAGCGCAAAAGGCGCTAGACATGTATCCACAACATCAACGCCGGCTTCTATCGCTTTTAATTGTGTCATTGAGGCCATTCCGCTGGTGTAATGGGTATGTAAATGCAACGGCACTTTAATTTCTCTTTTAATGGCGGAAACCAGATCATACGCGTCATAAGGGGAAAGCAGCCCCGCCATATCTTTAATGCAGACCGCGTCCGCACCCATTTTCTCCAGTTCTTTAGCTTTGGCCACAAAATATTCAAGGTTATAAACTTCTCCTCCCATACGAACATCTGTCAAAGAATAACAAACAGCTCCTTGAAACTGTTTTCCATTGGCTTTAATCCTTTCCGCGCATGATTCCATATTGCGGAAATCGTTTAACGCGTCAAAACAACGGAAAATATCAATGCCGATTTCGCAAGCTTTATCCACAAAAGCGCGCACCACATCATCGGCGTAATGACGGTAGCCCACCAGATTTTGTCCGCGTATCAGCATGGCAAAAGGAGTTTTGGTGATATACTTTTTTAAAATCCTTGGCCGCATCCACGGGTCTTCGCCCAAAAACCTGTGCATCGTATCAAATGTCGCGCCGCCCCATACTTCCATCGCGTGAAAACCGCAATTGTCCATTTCTTCAGCAATGGGAATCATATCTTCCGTTTTCATCCTTGTGGCATAAATCGATTGATGCCCATCGCGGAAAGTATTATCTTGAATTTTTATGGGATTAGTTGGAATTTTTTCTGAATTATTCAAAAAACACGCCTCCTTATATGTGGTATTATTTTGCGTCTTGCCATAAAAAGCAAGTTTTTTATACAATTTTAATTTGAGCCGCTAAAACTCTTTTCGGCCGCGGCAAGTCCGGTAATCGATTGGCAGGTTACGCCTATCGTTTTGAAAAATTCGCGCAGTGGCCGCGCTGGCCCGATTTCATAGATTTCCGCAGCCTTTGCCGCCAAACTCTGCATATTCCCCCGCCACTGCACGGTATTGCTGATTTGATTTACAAGTTTTTCTCTTATTCCTGAAATATCATCCGAGTGGAAACTTCCGGTAAAATTTGATGTTACTTTAGAGGCATTTTGCGGATTCAAGTTCTTACCGAATTTCTCCAAAGTATCAGCAAAACGATTTTCTATTGATTTCATTAAACGGCTGTGAAACGGAGCGCTTACATTCAGATGAATAAACCGGAATGGTTTTTCAGAAGGAAGTGTCTGAGCCAATCTTTTTTCTATTTCGGGAAGCGCGGATAATTCGCCGCTCACAACTACTTGATTAGCGGAATTAATATTGGCCACATCCGCCGGCAGATCCTTCATTAACTTTTTCAGTGCATCAATATCTATATCTTCGGAAATAATCGCCGCCATACCTCCAACGCCCAGCGGCACAGCATCCTGCATCAATTTACCTCTTGTTTGAACTATTTTTAAAGTTTCAGCCAAAGGCATTACCCCGGCGGCAACAAGCGCCGTAAATTCACCCAAAGAATGACCGCCAAAATATTCAGACGCAAAACCATAACGTTTAGATAAACCTCTAAGCATGGCTATTTCTGTCGTCACAATGCAGGGCTGTGTATATTCGGTAAGATTCAGCTTTTCGTCTTCGTCAAAACACATGGCTGATACATCCCAACTCAAAGCATCAGCCGCTTCTTCGTATGTTTTGCGGCATACAGGAATTTGTTCATAAAAGTCTTTACCCATGCCTGGTCTTTGCGAACCTTGCCCGGGAAAAACAACCGCTATGTTTTTAATATCTTTCATTTAGCAAAAACTTCCTCCGATTAAATATGTATCTCAAAACAAAACTAATAACAATGATAAAAGTCTCTTATGAAAAGCACAATCTATGCCACAAACCAGCGGGAACATTACAAGATTAAAGGAGTTGGAATTTATTATGTTTTTTAAAGAATCGATTTAAGATAAAGCCAAAAGAAGGCATTTGATATGTGTAAAACCGTTCACACTGCGAATCAGATTTCACCTCAATATGTTGTATGGCAAAGGAAACAAAGAATCGATTACATGCGAGTCAATACATGCTGTTTGAAAAATCACAGGTATGAATCCCCAAAGCAAGCTTTGAAAACAGATTCCACAGCAAGCTGCAGAGGAAAACGCGACCTCCCGCGAGTGCAGCTTGCCCTCGACCTGATCGGGGGGGGCACATTCCTCTCCCGGCTGGAGCCGGGGGATTCCAAGTCGCGGGATTAAAACTCCGTACTGCGGATAAAATTTATCGCGTTGCGGAAAATAGCCAGACCTTGCCCTTCTTCCGGCAGGTTTTCTCGTGTCCAGCGGGGATGGTTGGTGCGGTGCAGAAACGCTTCGGGATGAGGCATCAGACCGAAAAGCCTGCCTGTTTCGTTACAAAGTCCGGCAATGGCATGAATTGAGCCGTTGGAATTGGCCGGATAGTCCATTGTGGGTCCGCCTTCAACAGTACTGTACTGAAACGCGTACAAATTCTTCTTTTCTATTTCTTCCAAAACGGCATTGTTTTCCGGAACAAATTTTCCTTCGCCATGGCGCACTGGATAATAGACAACATCAATGCCTTTGGTGAAAACACAAGGGCTTTTTGCGTTAGCTTTAAGATATACCCAGCGATCTTCAAAGCGTCCTGAATCGTTAAAGGTCAATGTGGCGCATTGCTTAGTGAAGTTGCCATTAAGTGCCGGCAGCAATCCCAGCTTAACCATTAATTGAAAGCCGTTGCAGACTCCCAGAATGAGTTTCCCATAGGCAATAAATTTTAACAGTTCCTCAATGAGCATCTCATTTAAACCGGCAATGCGGGCGTGCAAAAAGCGGTTGGCCCCGGCTTTGGCCGAACCAAGATCGTCGCCGTCCAGAAATCCGCCCGACAAATTCAAAAAAGTATAGTCAGACAGGCGCTTTTCGCCGAAAAGTAATTCACTGATATGGACGATATCGACCATATCGGCCCCGGCTAGTTTGCAGGCATGCGCCATTTCCATTTCACAGTTGGTGCCGTTGCCGGTTAGTACTATTGCTTTTACCTTGCTGGTCATAAATAAAATCCTGTCTAAAAATTAAGCGGCTTTTTCCACGCATCTTTGAGTTTGCTGATTTTTTCTTTGATAACCAGTTTACCGTTAAGTCCCGTTATCTGGAAAAGTCCATTACTCGCGACAAAGCCGATTTCGCGTACAACATTTCCGGTCATGATTTTTTCAAACTTGCTTTGATCTTTAGGATGGATTGTCACCACAAAGCGGCTGGCTGTCTCCGAAAATAAGATATAATCGTTTCTTTTCTTGCCGCGGTAGGGAACATCCTTCAAATCGATATTCATACCGAATCCTCCGGCAAACGCTGTTTCGATCAGCGCCACACCCAAACCTCCATCGGAACAATCGTGGCAAGAGGCCACAAGGCCTGCCTGGATCGCCTTGTGCAAGGCGCGATATTTTTTTATCGCCTTTTTCACATCCACCTGAGGCACTTTATTGCCAATGGCTCCATGCTCAGCAAGCCATTCGGAGCCGCCCATTTCATCAAGAGTTTCACCGATAACGTAAACCAGATCCTGCGGGCGTTTGGCGTCCATTGTCACGGCTTTGCGGACATCCTTAATTTTGCCGATGACAGAATAAAGCAGCGTCGGCGGCACGGATATTTTTGTTTTGCCGATCGAATAGTCGTTTTTCATGCTGTCTTTGCCGGAGATGCAGGGCACGCCAAAAGCAGTGGTGTAATCGTAAATCGCCATATTCGAGCGCACAAGTTGCGCGAGCTTATATTCACCGTCGGGGGTCTTTGCGGACTTAACCGGATCGCACCAGCAGAAATTATCCAGCCCCGCCAGATGATCCAAATCAGCGCCTACGGCCACGGCATTGCGGACTGCTTCGTCAATGGCGCAGGCGGTCATATGATAGGTGTCAATATCGCTGTAGCGTGGGCAGATGCCGTGCGCCACGACTACGCCTTCCATCGAATCCAGAATCGGCCGCACAATACCCGCATCTGACGGGCCGTCATTTTGTACGCCAACCATGGGTTTGATTACGGAACCGCCCTGAACTTCATGATCGTACTGGCGCACAACCGCTTCTTTTGAGCAGATATTCAATCGCGAAAGCATCTGGGCAAAGGATTTCCCAAAATTTACCGGTTCTGCAAAGGTTGGCTCCGCATTTTTCGGCGCACTCCATTTGGCAACCAGTTTCATCTGCGGAACGCCATCGTGCAGAAAATCCATATCCAGATAAGCCACGGTCTTTTCGCCGTAGCGAACATGAAATATCCCCGATTTGGTAAACTTGCCCATAGCCGTGGCTTCCACGCCCATCTTGCGTGCCAGTTCCATAAACGCATCCACTTTTTTCGGATCGACAGCGAGCGACATGCGCTCCTGCGCCTCGGATACCAGAATTTCCCAGGGCTGAAGACCGGCGTATTTCAAAGGAGCTAAAGACAGATCGATTTCGCAGCCGCCGGAATAGGTTGCCATTTCGCCAACTGATGAAGACAGCCCGCCCGCGCCATTATCCGTGAGTGCGCGGTAAAGGCCGCGGTTTCTGGCCACCAGCAGGAAATCCGTCATTTTCTTTTGTGTGATCGGGTCGCCGATTTGCACTGCGGTGACTGGTGAGCCTTCGTGGAGTTCTTCAGATGAAAACGTTGCGCCGTGAATACCGTCTTTGCCGATCCGGCCTCCGGTCATAATGATGACATCGCCCGGTCTGATTTCCTTGCCGTGCGTCGGCTTGCCGTTAAGTTTGGCGGGCATGATGCCTGCGGTGCCGCAGTAAACCAGGGGTTTGCCTAAATACCGCTCATCGAAAACAATACTGCCGTTGACTGTGGGAATACCGCTTTTATTGCCGCCGTGCTCCACGCCTTCGCGCACACCTTCGTAGATGCGGCGCGGATGCAGAATGCGGGGCGGCAGTTTCTTTTTGTAAAAGGGCGAGGCAAAGCAAAACACATCGGTATTAAAAATCAGCTTGGCGCCGATGCCCGTGCCGAAAGGATCGCGGTTGACGCCGACAATACCGGTGAGCGCTCCACCATAAGGATCAAGAGCGGATGGCGAATTGTGCGTCTCTACTTTAAAAACCAGATTTGTATCGTTATTGAATTTGATGACGCCGGCGTTATCCACAAAAACAGAGAGACAGAAATCCTTCTTGCCTTTGGCCTTGCGGATTTTGGCCGTCGATCCTTTGATATATTTTTTAAAAAGAGAATCGATTTTTAATTTGTTGCGGCCGTCGGAATAATCAATCTTGCTGTTGAATATTTTATGTTTGCAATGCTCTGACCAGGTCTGCGCCAGGCATTCCATTTCCACATCGGTTGTATTTTCATCAAGGCCGAATTTTTTGCGTGCTTTGATTACAGCGGGATTCTGATAATAAGCCTGAATCTTCTGCATCTCTTCCAGATTCAAGGCCAGAAGTTTTTCCTGACTGATTTTTAAAAGCCCCTGCGCGTTAACTTCCGCCAGATTGAATTGGGCTATGTGCGGTTCGTCTTTGCCCAATACCTGCGGGATATAAGCGGGGATGCCTCGGTTAAAGTCAAAATCACTTACGCCTACGACCTGATGGCGTTCGATAAGGTCGTTGGCTAAAAGACCGGAAGCAATTTTTCCCGCATCAGCCTGAGATATCTTGCCGCTGATTAAATATTGGCGGGATGTATAAACGGCGATTTTTTGTTCGCCGGTATTTTCGCCAAGCAAAAGGGTGATCGCTTCACGGGCTGTTTTGCCCACGTTGTCGGTCACACCCGGACGAAAACCGACTTCAATGAGCCAATCGAAATTTTTGGCAAGCGGCTGATTAATGGAGAATTCCTGAATGACCGGATCGGAGAGCGGCCCTGCGGCAGCTTCCTGTAATTCCACAGCCGAAAGCTCCCCGGCTATAGTATATACTTCGATGGTGGCAATTTTATCGACAGACATTGCCAGATTGTCAATAATGCGCTTTCTGGTTTTTTCGCCCAACGCGTCGCGAATACCAGCTTTGAAACCAACTTCAATTCTGTCCGCCATTATTAATCCCGATTAATCCGATATTTTTAATTTTTACTTGTCTGATATTACGGGTATGAACCCCAAAGCAAACTTTGGGAACATTTCGCAGCAAGCTGCGGGGTATTATACCCTCCGCTATGCGGGATTGTTCAACTTACCAATTCCAATATGCTTAGCTTTTGGAATTGGAGTTTCACAATAAAGCAGACGATGCGTTTATACCCAAAAGTCCGCAATAAAGCAACTTACAAATATGTGCAGGATAAGACGCATAAATGTTTACGACCTGTTGCCTTAGATTTACCAATTTAGGTCATTTTGCCAACAAACTTTAATAGTGAACCTCCCCCAGCAGGAGCTGGGGGCTTCCCTGTCTATTGCAGCACTAATTGCAGTTGCCCTTTGTCTTCTTTTTCTTGATGCTCAACGTCAGCAAGAATTTCCTTTTCATCCATACCTATACACGATACGCAATAGCCCCGTGACCAGATACCGAGCTTCCTTGAATATGTCTTTTGTAGAAAAGGAAATTTCGCTTTTAACTCCTTTGCCGATCTTGTCTTTATAAACTGAATGGCATTGGCAACTGCAATTCTCGGAGGTATCACGATTACTATGTGAACATGATCCTCCTGTACATTAACCTTTATTACCTCGATATCGGGATCAAGCTCAAAAATATGCAACAATATCTTCTCCGCATATTCTTTTACTCCTTTTACAAATATCTTCCGCCGATATCTCGGTATCCAAACGAGATGATACTCCGTCTTATATGTAGCATGAGCGCTTTTACGAAATCTCTTCCCCTATCTTAGCAAATACTATCTCGTATGGATAGCCACTTCATCACCAAACAAGAGTCTGGTGTTTTATGTGGCTGTATAACAGATTACGTATATTAATTGTTAGCCATACGAAAAGGATAATATGACAGCAACAACGAATCATCCCTGCTTCATACAGCCTGATAAAGAGGATTCTAGAATTTGGCGGTACATAGACTTTGCAAAGTTCATTTCTTTAATATCTTCAAGAAATTTGTTCTTGTGTAGAGCAGACCTCTTCAAGGACCCGTTTGAAGGATCATATTCTAAAGCTAACGTAGCGCTTCGTCCTCAAGTATATAAGGATATAACGCCTGAAAATCTTGAAAAAATGATGGTTCAAATATCTGGCTTCGCAAAATGGGTAAGAGAATGGACATATATAAATTGTTGGCATGCAAATGAGTTTGAGTCAGCTGCAATGTGGGACCTATATGCTATAACGAATGAGGCAGTTGCTATTGAAGCCACTTATCAAAAACTTCGAAATGTATTGCCAGAAAGGGCATTTCTAGGCCTTGTAAACTACATTGATTACGAAACTGAATGGTTGCCAGAAGGTAATTCATTTTACCCATTTATGCACAAAAGAAAATCCTTTGAGCATGAAAAAGAAGTAAGGGTCATAATTCAAGAGTTACCTAGCTATGGAAATGGAATTGAGGTTGGCAAGAGAAATAACCAACTAGGCATCAAAATACCAATTGCCATGAATGAATTGATTACTACCATACATGTTTCGCCAACCGCTCCAGCGTGGCTAGTTGAGGTAGTTGCAGAAGTTACTGCTAAATATGTTTTTCAGCAGACGTAAAAAAATCCGATTTGTATTCGGGACCGGTATATTAAAGGCTAACAAAATCAATACAGTCTATCGCTACGCTCCGGCTTAGCTTTTCGTTAAGCCCTTACTGCAAATATTTCTTATCCTTTTATTGTGCCGCACTGGCGGCATTTTCTGGCGCCGCGGAAAAGTTTGGTACCGCAATTATCGCAGCTGAAAAGCTTTTCTTCGCCTTTAATAAACGCCTCCGTACCCAACTCTCGCCAGATTGGAATAGCGCGCAGAATATTTTTCTTGCCTTCCGGTACCGGGAAATTGCTGATTTTATCGCAGGGGAAGCTATCACATTGATGGCAGCCGCTATATCTCTTTTCCTTCGTACAGCTTTTTATGGCGCAAACAGCACAATACCAATAAACCGAATCGGACAAGCATCCCCGGCAATTAATTTTGTCGGAAGTATCGCCATAAGCTTTAGCCAGTTTTTCTTTTAGCGGCTGATCAGCACTTACCGTCGCGCAATAAATGCCGCAGACACCGCAATAAAGACCGCATGGGGCAACCAATTCCTGATTAATCATGTATCCATCCTGAGTTTTTATTTCCCGCTTTGCGGGATAATTCGACTAACGCTTCAAACTTCACTTCGTTCGTTTTCATCGAGTCTCATTAAATTGGAGTTTTACTATGATTTCATTGATATTGTTTCTTTGTAGTAAATCTTTCAGCCAGTTAACCATATCCGGCCCCTTAAAAAATGGTTGTTCCTGATAAAGTGTCAGAAATTCGGAATATGAATTTTCTATATCGGTGATAGTCTTTCCCAGAACAGTCCGTATTGTCCCCATTGAGTCGTGTTTAACGTTCATATCGCTAGGCTTTATCATGCCTAATTGTATCAGGTAACTTACCTGCTCGCTGCATTTGCAGGGATTGTGCTCATCAAAAAGGCTGCAATTGTTTTGAAAATAATCGGCAACTTTCTTGCGCGACCTCGATAAGATTTGACGGAAGTTCGCTCGCGAAATATCGCAAATTTCCGCCCCGATTTTATCAGTAACATCAAAGATAGCTCCCAGAATCAGCACCATCCGCTCCATTCTGTTGAGACATAGCAATATGCACAATGTGCAGTAGTTTTTGGTTTCATCGATGATTTCTTTATCGCGCATCAGGACAGGTTTTTTTGTGTCGGGCAGGTTAAGGCTGAAGGTGGCGAAATCGAGGTTTTCCGCGTGAGCGGCAAAGAACTGTTCTCTCTTGCTTTCCCTCATGTTAATGACATGATTGGCGACAATCCGGTATAACCAGGTCCGAAACGCGGCCTTTTTCTGATCGTATGTCGAGAGCTTGGCAATGGTTTTGATCAAAATTTCCTGCGTTACATCTTCCGCCCGGTGGATGTTTCCGGTCATATTCAAGGCGATATTAAAAATCCAGGATTGGTGACGCAGGATAAGCGCCTCCAGTGCCGCCGCGTCACCTTCCAGCGCCCGCTTTATATAATCGACATCGTTTTCGTGCTCCTCGATCTTTTCCTGAAATGGATTGTGCATACTTTTAACTCTTAATAAAAGTGAATTTCCTTCTGATATATCTTATACAATTTTTCTATAGGAGTGTGACAGACATTTTCTAATTACTCCAATTCTGAATCATCATTTCAAGATATTTCCATCAAATTACGAAGCATTATACTATGTCTTTCCGGCTATGTCTGTTTTAAGCTTACCTTCATTTTACTTGACACTTCCATCTTTTAACCGATATATTCAGCCGTCATTTTCAGGGTATTGGCAAGGCGTGATATATTTTATCCAACTGATTGCGGAGAAAACATGGAATTAATTCTGATTATAATAATTCTAATCCTGCTGGTGATCGGTTTTGTTGTGCTGTATCTGCGGGCGGGGAGAGATTCTATTGATCTTACGCCGCTTATCAACAAATTGGATATATTACAAAATTTTCAGGAAAGAATCGATCGCTCGGTGCGGGATGAGATTGCCAAGTTTCGCGCCGAAATGCAGACGCAAGCCCAGCAGGAAAGAACAGAATTAGCCGGTTCGCTCAAGTCTTTCGGAGATTCCGTTCAAGCGCACATGGCTGAAATTGCCGACCTGCAACGTAATCAATTGGAAGGCTTTGCCGCCCGGTTGTCTTTACTCACCACAACTAACGAACAAAAACTGGAAGCGGTACGTCTTGTTGTTGATGAAAAGCTCAAGCAAATTCAGGAAGACAATACACGCCAGCTCGACCGGATGCGGGAAACAGTTGATGAAAAACTACAGAGTACTCTGGAGAAAAGGTTGGGTGAATCTTTTAAGCAGGTGTCCGAGCGGCTCGAGCAGGTGCATCAGGGCTTGGGTGACATGCGCAACCTGGCGGCGGGAGTCGGCGATTTGAAGAAGGTGCTGACCAATGTTAAATCGCGCGGCACCTGGGGAGAGGTTCAATTAGGCGCGCTTTTGGAAGAAATTCTGTCGCCGGAACAATACGCAAAGAACGTGAAAATCAACGAGAACAGCAATGATTTTGTCGAATTTGCCATCAAGCTTCCCGGGCAGGGGGACGCCAATGCCGATCCGCTCTGGATTCCGGTTGACGCAAAATTTCCGGTGGAAGATTATCAAAGACTTTTAGACGCGCAGGAGCGGGCGGATGTAACTGCCGCTGATGATGCTGTAAGACAACTGGAAACAAGTATTAAAAAGGCGGCCAGAGATATATCTCAAAAATATCTCGCTCCGCCAAAAACCACGGATTTCGGCATTATGTTTTTGCCGTCCGAAGGTCTTTATGCCGAGGTCATTCGCCGAACAGCTTTAGTCCAATTGTTGCAGCGTGAATATCATATTATTGTTACAGGACCTACCACTTTTGCCGCTATCTTAAACAGCCTGCAAATGGGTTTCCGCTCCCTGGCGATTCAGCAACGCTCCAGCGAAGTCTGGAAAGTGCTGGCCGAAGTCAAAACAGAATTTGGTAAATTTGGCGATCTATTGGATGCTGTCCATAAAAAAATGGTGAATGCAACAGACTCTATGGATGATGTGCGGAAAAGATCGCGGGCGATTCAGAGAAAGTTGCGCAACGTTCAGGACTTGCCGGGCGCCTCTGCCGAAGTCCTGCTCGAGGATAAAACGCCTGCCGAGCTGGAAGAGCCTTAGCCGGATACTTATTATGTTTGAATTCGATAGCTAGCACATTCCCCGTAGCTTAGTATTAAGCTCTCCGCTGCGCTTGTAATATCTGAGTTTCATTAGAATTGGAGTTTCAACAATAAATGAAAGAATTTGATCCCTTCGGTTGGTTGGAAAATTTTTTTCCCGCACATTCTTTGCACCGGATAATCCGGATCGGCATTATTGTTATTCTCATTATTTTTCTGGTTCATCGAATTAGCTTATACAGATATTATCTTGTAAAGCCTTTGTGGGTGACAGAAACACTTATCTACGTAGTTTTTCTCGTCAGCTATGCTATTCGGATTGATCCTATCGAGAGATCACGAGGATTAAAAGAAATTATCATTCCGCTGATCGGAGGTGTTCTACCTTTTTCCCTGCTTTCATCGCAGCCCAACCCTTTAATGTACGGTAATTGGTTGATTATCTATATTATTTTTTACTGGATGACTGCTGCCGTGGCGATTACAATCTGGGGCTTGTGGACGTTACGTTATTCTTTTAGTATTACCGTCGAGGCGCGTGCCTTAATAACTAACGGCCCCTATCGCTGGATCAGGCATCCTGTATATTTGGGAGAAATTCTTACTGCTCTCGCTGTTACTATCTGGCGGTTTTCCGTTCTCAATATAGTAATTTTTACATTATTTGTCATTATTCAGTTGCTTCGTGCGAGATGGGAGGAGGCTAAACTCAGCAAGGTTTTTGCGGCTTACAGCATTTATGCGGCTCGTGTCATATGGATATGGCCATATAGAAAGCGATCATGATATCGTTTCCCAATCCTTTCATTTTTTGTTTGACATGAAGTTTTATCTATGATTTACAAATCAGCATAAATATTAAGAAGTTTGCGGCAATTGATTAGTAAAATCATCCATAAGATGAACTGCACATTGAACACTAGATATTGCGTAAATAAAATTTTAAATTTATTGTATTTACAGGTTAATCAAGGGTATGAACCCCATGGTAAGCTGCGGGATATAATTCGACTAACAAACTTCTATTCGCTTCACTCTTGAAGTTTGAGTCTCATTACCCTCCGCTGCTCGGGATTGTTCAACTTACCAATTCCGTTGCGCTTCGCTTGTGTAATTGGAGTTTCAACAATAAACTTTTCTTAAATGGAGGTGTGTATGCCAAGAAATATTTTCAGAATAGTTTTTGTTTCATTTTTTAGTGTTTTAATGGCCGGAGCAGTCTTTGCCGCTCCTCCCCTAAAGATTGGAGCGTTATTTTCTGTATCCGGGCCCGCTTCATTTCTCGGTGAGCCGGAACGCAATACGGCGGAAATGATGGTGGCGGATATAAACAAAGCCGGTGGAATAAAAGGGCGTAAACTGGAACTTATCGTCTATGATACTCAGGGCGATGCCACCAAGGCTGTGCAGGATGTTAACAAACTGATTAAAGATGATAAAGTCGTCGCTATCATTGGTCCCAGCACTACAGGTGACAGCATGGCGGTAATTCCCGTAGTCGAAAAAGCTGAAATACCGATGATTTCCTGCGCAGCGGGAATTAAAATAACCGACCCGGTAAAAAAATGGGTATTTAAAACAGCGCAAAACGATGTTCTTGCCGTAACAAAAATTTATAGATATTTGCAGAAACAAAAAATTGCTAAAATAGCAATACTTACTGTTTCAGATGGTTTCGGTTCTTCAGGCAGAGAACAGCTTAAATTACAGTCTAAAGAATTCGGCATGCAGATAATTTCAGATGAAACTTATGGTCCGAAAGATGACGATATGACGGTTCAGTTAACAAAAATACGCGATAGCGAAGCTCAGGCGATTATCTGCTGGGGAACCAATCCCGGCCCGGCCAAAGTCGCCAGAAACATCAGACAATTGGGAATCAAGCTGCCTTTGTTTATGAGTCACGGTGTTTCCTCTAAAAAATTTATTGAACTTGCCGGTGAGGGAGCAGAAGGAATTATACTTCCTTCAGGACGTGTCATAGTTGCCGATCAGTTGCCTAAGTCCGATCCGCAAAAGAAAGCGTTGATTAACTATGTAAACCAATATCGTGAAAAATATAATGTGGAAGGTGATCATTTTGGCGGCCATGCCGGGGATGCGGTTATGCTGTTAAAAAGAGCTATCGAACAAGGAGCCTTCTCTCCCTCGGCGATTCGTGATCAGCTGGAGAAAACAAAAAAATTTGCCGGTATCGGAGGAACCTTCTCTTATTCTCCGCAGGATCATGCCGGCTTGACCAGTGAAGCCTTTGTTTTGGTACAGGTTAAACAAGGTGACTGGAAATTGATTAAATAGTAATCTCTTGACATAAATTAGTCAAACTGTATAAGCGGCGCGGGCGATGATGATGCCTGCGCCGCATTAATTTTTATCGAGGAATCGCAACTTAAACTTACAAATGAACAGCTCCCGGCAATTATTTCAATATATCTTATCCGGCCTTTCTAACGGCGCTATTTACGCTTTGATTGGTTTTGGCTTCGCCATTATTTATAATTCCACCGGCATCATCAACTTTGCTCAGGGTGAATTTGTGATGCTCGGCGGAATGTTAACAGTTTTTTTTCTTACCGTTTTACACCTGCCGCTCGTGCCGGCAATAGTTCTGGCCATTCTTATTTCGACAATTGTCGGTATCTCTTTTGAACGTCTCGCCATCAGACCGCTTAAGAATGCGAAGCCACTTAGCCTGATTATTATTACTATAGGCGCCAGCATTTTTATCCGCGGCGCGGCTATGCTTATCTGGGGAAAAGATACTCATGCCCTGCCCGCTTTTTCGGGTAACGATCCTCTTTATCTCGCCGGTGCAACTATCCTTCCCCAGCATCTCTGGATTTTTGCCGTAACTATTTTAATCATTATTGCCAGCAGGATTTTTTTTAATTACAGCATTGTCGGCAAAGCCATGCGCGCCTGCTCTTATAATTCTCAGGCGGCCAGTCTGGTCGGCATTAATGTAAAAAACATGGTTATGCTTTCCTTTGCTATCAGTTCGGCTATTGGCTCCATGGCCGGAATAATCATTGCTCCGCTTACCATGACTTCCTATGATGTGGGTATCATGCTTGGCCTGAAAGGCTTTTGCGCGGTGATTATCGGAGGAATGAGCAGCGGTTTGGGAACTGTGCTGGGAGGACTTTTGCTGGGCTTATTGGAATCTTTAGGCGCCGGTTTTATCTCTGCCAGTTATAAAGATGCCATCGCCTTTATCATTTTGTTGTTGATACTCTTTGTCCGGCCGGAAGGATTGTTCGGGAAAAAGGAGTCGGAAAGATTTTAATCTAGGGAGGCTTGGTATTTTTCAGCAAAAAATGGTTCTGGTTTGAAAATCAAGATTAAATATCATGACAGAAAAAAAACGCCAAATACTTATTTTTTTATTTTTTGCGGCAACCGTGCTTTTGGCGCCTCTTTTTTTAAAAGGTAATTATCTTTTAAATGTGTTTGTTTTCGTCGGCATTAACACTATGCTGGCCATAGGGCTCAATCTCTTGCTGGGATATGCCGGACAGATTTCGCTCGGGCACGCCGCCTTCTTTGGCTTGGGCGCGTATATTTCCGGTATAATCACGACCAGATTCCCGGTTGATCCTTTTTCAGTCATTATTCTGGCGGCTGTTTGCGCCGGAGCGCTGGCTTTTGTTATTGGCTTTCCTATTTTAAAGCTCAAGGGACATTATCTGGCAATGGCCACACTCGGTTTCGGTATTATCATGTATATTATTTTTAACGAAACTGTTGGCTTAACCGGAGGTCCATCAGGGTTATCCGGAATACCTAATCTTCATATCGGTTCATTGATTTTTGACAATGATCTGAATAATTATTATCTGGTCTGGCTTTTCACCCTGATCATCATGTTGTTATCGATCAATTTATCCCAATCGAGAATCGGCCGGGCGCTCAGAGCCATTCATGATTCGGAGGTGGCCGCACGCGTCATGGGCGTTAATGCCCGAATTTTAAAAGTGCAGATTTTTACGGTTTCCGCGGTTATTTCAGCTATTGCCGGAAGCCTCTACGCCGCATATCATGACTTTTATTTCTCCGGCATCTTTCGGGTTCAATTTTTCCGTGGAACTGCTTACCATGGTGGTTATCGGCGGCCTCGGCAGTATTTACGGTTCATTTCTGGGCGCGGCAATTTTAACGATGCTGCCGGAATTTCTGCGCGTTTTTCAGGATTTTGATATTATTATTTATGGATTGATGCTGATCTTAATGACGATGTTCATGCACGGCGGTTTGATCAGCGGTATTCAAAATATTGCGGAATTTACCGTCGCCAAAATAAAAGGAATGACCAGCAACAATGCTCAAACTTAACGGTATAACCAAAATATTTGGCGGGCTGACCGCACTGGAAAATGTTTCCTTCTCCGTGGCCGATGGGTCAATAACCGGTGTTATCGGTCCTAACGGCGCGGGGAAGACCACCCTGTTCAATATCATAACAGGTCTTTATGCTCAGACAGTGGGAGAAGTTTATCTTGGTGAAAAGAATATTTCGCTTTTTCCACCGGAGGCGCTGGCCGGACTTGGTTTGGTGCGCACATTCCAAAACGTGGAACTGTTCTGTCAAATGACAGTTCTGGAAAATGTTATGGTCGGGCTCCACACCAGGAGTAAGAGCGGTATTTTTTCCAGTGCGTTCAAATTGCCCGGCCAAATTAAAGAAGAAAAGTATATTAAGGAAAAGAGCTTGCAGTGGCTGGAATTTACCGGCCTGGCGGATCTGGCGGATATCCAGGCAGGCAATCTGCCTTTCGGCAAAGGGAGACTGCTGGAAATTTCCCGGGCGCTGGCCGCCCAACCTCGGGTTATTTTGATGGACGAGCCGGCTGCAGGATTGAACAGCAGGGAAACCGCCGAACTTGCCCTGCTCATTCGCAGGATCAGAGAATCCGGAATAACGGTGACGCTCGTGGAGCACGATATGGAACTGGTTATGGATATTTGTGATTCCATCGTTGTTTTGAATCTGGGGAAAAAACTGGCGGAAGGAACGCCGCGTGAGATTCAGGAAAACCCCGCGGTGATTTCAGCCTACTTAGGCGAGGGCTGATACCGCTTCGCTTTCTTTGGCTAACTTTGTTGGCTGCGTTGTCCTTTGAAATCGAAACGGTATGAAGGCTGCTAAGATAATGTAAATATGATAAAAAGAATATTATGCTCAAGATAAAGAATATAAATACATATTATGGTCAGGCGCAGGCATTGAAAAACGTTTCTCTGCATTTGTCCGAAGGAGAGATAGTAACTCTTATTGGCGCTAATGGCGCCGGAAAGACAACGCTTCTTAATTCTTTGTCCGGAATGGTGCCTCCCCGCAGCGGTCAGATTATTTTTAATAATGTTCCCATAAATAATCTTGCCGCGCATCGAATTGTCCAGATGGGTATTTCTCAGGTTCCGGAGGGAAGACAGGTTTTTAAACCTCTTTCTGTGGAGGATAATCTAGAATTAGGCGCCTATTTACACTACAAGATACTGGGCGACGGCAAAGCTGAAGTGAAAAAAACCAGCGAAATGGTTTACGCTTTGTTTCCTATTCTTAAAGAGAGGCGAAAGCAACTTGCCGGAACATTATCGGGCGGTGAACAGCAAATGCTCGCCATTGGCCGGGCGTTCATGGCCAGACCAAAGTTGATGCTTCTCGACGAGCCTTCTATGGGGCTTGCGCCAATGGTGGCTCAGGAAATATTTCGGGTTATTGAAAATTTATCCCGGGAGAAAAAAACTACAATTCTTCTGGTTGAACAAAACGCGCGGGCGGCCCTAAAGATGGCTAATCGCGGCTATGTGCTGGAAAACGGCCGATTGATTTTAGAAGGTACGGCCGCCGACTTATTAGAAAATAAAGACGTTCAGCGGGCGTATCTCGGTAAAGATAAAAAAGAGATATGGGAGCGATAATTTTGCGGGGAGGTTTTTTTATGAATATCTGGGATAAAGATCGTGAGTGTATGTTACGGGATGAGCTCGAACAATTGCAACTGGAAAGACTTCAAGCAACAATCAATAGAGTTCACAAAAATGTGACCCACTACCGGAAAAAATTTAATGAACTTGGTATTATCCCGGAAGATATTTGTTCTTTGTCGGATTTAACAAAACTTCCGCTTACTACCAAAGATGACTTAAATCTCAACTATCCCTATGGTATGTTTGCCGTGCCTCTGCGGGAAGTTGTCCGCATTCATTCTTCCTCCGGGACTACCAGTAAGCCGATAGTGATGGGTTATACGAAAAATGATATAAAAATCTGGTCTAATCTGGTGGCGCGTTTTATGACTGCCGCCGGTGTAACTCATGACGATGTGGTACAAATAGCTTTCCGTTACGGTCTTTTTACCGGAGCTTTCGGCGTGCATTATGGAGCGGAAACCATTGGCGCGTCGGTTATTCCGATGGGTACAGGAAATACGGAAAAGCAAATTATGATTATGCAGGATTATAAAACGACGGTATTGGTCAGCACACCCAGTTACGCGATCGCTTTGGCTGATCGCATTAAACAGCTTGGTGTTGATCCTAAATCGCTTTCGTTGAAAGTCGGGCTTTTTGGCGGAGAACCATGGTCGGAGAAGATGCGCGAAGAAATTGAAAGCAGGCTGTTGCTGAGCGCGACCGACAATTACGGTCTTTCTGAGGTAATTGGTCCCGGTGTTGCCGGTGAATGTTCATGTAAAAAAGGTTTGCATATTTATGAAGACGCGTTCATCCCGGAGATTATTGATCCCGAAACAGGCGCGGTATTGCCGTCCGGCAGCGCGGGTGAACTGGTGCTTACCACGCTTACCAAAGAAGCCGTTCCCATGATTCGCTACCGGACAGGAGATATTACCAACCTCGACTATGCTCAATGTGAATGCGGCAGAACTTTAGTGCGCATGAAAAAAATAATGCGGCGTTCCGACGATATGCTCATTATCAGAGGTGTAAATGTTTTTCCTTCGCAAATCGAAGATGCGCTTTTCAGTGTTGCGCAGGGTGAAACACCTTATCAACTTGTCGTGGAAAGAAAAGGAGCAATGGACAGCCTAGAGGTGATTATTGAAGTTACGGATAAAATATTTTCTCTGGAGCTGCAAAAGCAGAGATCTTTTTTAGAAATGATTAAAAAGCGCATCGGATCGGTAACCGGCATCAATGTTGATGTTAAATTGGTTGAGTCCAAAAGTATTTTGCGGCAGAAAGGAAAAATTGCGCGAGTGGTGGACAAAAGACAAATATAACGGTGACGAAGCCATTCCCCATTTTTTTACTTTAAAGTGGTCTCCAGTAAGCAAGACTTCCCTTTCTTGGCATCGCATTTACATATCGTTTGGGCCTGCCGCGTTGGAGTAAGTCCCAGATCTAAAATCATTTCGTGGTCCAGAGAGCTATTCCGCCCTGTTGTTGTTAAATAATTCCCGGTCATGAGAGAATTTGCACCGCATAAAATACCCAGAGGAAGCAATTGCCGCATATTTTTTTCCTTGCCGCCGCAAAGCTTGATGTCTTTATCCGGGAGCATAAAACGGAAGATGGCTATGGTCATAAGGATTTCCATGGGCGGCAACGCCGCCATGCGGCTCAGAGGGGTACCCTTAATAGGATTGAGAATGTTCAGAGGAACGGAATCGACATTCAATTTCCTCAAAGTTTCGGCAAGCTCGATGCGATGAGAAATGCTTTCACCCATGCCGATCAGAGCGCCCGCGCAAACGGATAACTCCGCCGCCTTGGCAGCGCGAATTGTCTCGACATCTTCATCATAGTCGTGCGTGGTGCAGATATTTTTAAAAAAACTGCGAGCTGTTTCCAGATTATGATGGTAACGAAACAACCCCGCGGATTTAAGCTCCCTCGCTTTTTCAATATCGATAATGCCTAAAGAAGCGCAGGGAGAGAGACCGATTTCACACACTCCTTTAATTGCTTTAAAGATTTCTGCCCATTCTTTTTTCGCGTTCAAGCGCTTGCCGCTGGTAACGATGCCGAAAAATTCAGCTCCGTCTTTTGCCGCCTCTCCGGCTTCGGTAATGATTTGCTTCGCCGTTTTTAGAGGATAAGAGGGCGCAACCGTCTGATAATGTGACGATTGCGCGCAGAACTTACAGTCCTCAGGGCACCCGCTCGATTTGGCATTGGTAATGCCGCAGAGGATGATTTCTTTGCCTTTGAAGTGTTCCCGAATTTCGGAAGCGGCGGCCAGGATCATCCAAGGGTGATTTGATGCTTTTATAAAAAGCTCCAGGGCCTCAGCAGAACTAATGCCCACTGTCTTTTTGATAATTTTATTTTTCATCTTATCTATTAAATTCATATGTACCTGCAATATCTTTTAGGGCGATTATTAGAAAAAATGAGTTTAAATGTCAATCCAAAAGAACTGGACGTTATATTCAACTTAGTATAAATTTGCTCTTAACAAACTTTAATATTGAGGTTATTCCATGTCTAAAGGAATATACATTATCGGCACCGATACGGAGGTCGGCAAAACCGTGGTTTCTGCCGGGCTCATGCACTTGCTGCTGGCCGAGAAACACCCGAGCGCTTATTTTAAGCCGGTCGCCAGTGGCGCAGTTGTTATAAACGGCGTTACCGAAGCAATTGATGCAGTGTTTGTTAAAACGGCTTCCGGATTTATCGAGGAGAGGAAAAATATCACGCCATTTGTTTTTAAAAATGAGATGGCGCCGCATCTGGCATCGCGTCTGGAACAAATGCCCATTGATGTTGGTCTCATCAAAGACCGTCTCCAATATTTGAAAGGACGTTATGAATGGATCATCGCCGAAGCGGCGGGTGGTTTAGCGGTGCCTTTAAATGATGAAGGTTATATGCAGTATGATCTCATCCGGGAGCTTGGTTTTTCTTGTTTGTTGGTCGCCCGTGCGGGTTTGGGAACAATAAATCACATCCTGTTGACGATACATTTTGCCCGTAGTGCCGGTTTGAAAATCAAGGGGATTATTATAAACGGCAGCACCCAGAGTCTATTGGAAAGAGACAACGTGGAAACCATTGCCAAGCTTGCCGGTGTTTCCGCAATTATAACCCTGCCCGCGCTTACCGAGGTTGATACAGAAAAAGGTCAAACAGGCAATCTTAAAGAAGTGTTTAAAAAATCAATTGTCATTGATGAAATTATAGCCATGATGGACACGATATAGAGAGGATATTGAATAAAAATGTTTCTTGATGAACTCAAACGGATTAAAGAAAACGGTCTTTACCGGCAGATGAAGTATCTGCAATCTCCTCAACAGCCTTACGTAAAAATAGCAGGAAAAAGTTATCTGATGCTTTCGTCCAACAGCTATCTAGGGCTTTGCAATGACCAGCGTCTAAAGCAGGCGGCAATGGACGCTATGGAAAAATATGGTGTCGGCTCCGGCGGATCGAGGCTGACAACCGGAAGTTATGACGTGCATAAAAAGCTTGAAGATGAAATCGCCGCGTCTAAAGGAGCAGAGGCGGCGCTGCTTTTCAATACCGGTTATATGGCGAACGTCGGCGCCATATCCAGTATTGCCGGAAAGGACTGGGTGATTTTTTCCGATCGTTTCAATCATGCCAGTATCATCGATGGTTGCCGGCTAAGCGGCGCCGAAATCATTATCTATGAACATTGCGATGCCTCTGATCTGGAAACCAAAGCGTATAGCCATCGCGGCCGGCGGGCTTTGGTTGTCACTGACGGGCTCTTTAGTGTGGATGGAGATATTGCGCCATTGCCGGAGATTGTCCAGGTTGCGAAAAATTATAATATGCTGTTGATGGTAGACGATGCCCACGCGACTGGCGTTTTAGGAGAAAACGGGGGGGGACAGCGGATTATTTTGGTTTGCAAAATGAAATTGATATTCAGATGGGAACTTTCAGTAAAGCGTTAGCCAGCGAAGGCGGTTTTATTGCCGGGAATCGCGGCCTGATCGATTATCTTGCCAATAAGGCGCGCAGTTTTATTTTTTCCACGGCTTTAGCCCCGGCAGCAGTTGCCGTGTCGCTGAGGGCTCTGGAAATTGTTCAAGCTGAACCGCGGCTACGGCAGTCCCTTATAGCCAATTCCGCATGGTTTAGAGAAAAACTCGGAGAGATCGGTTTTGAGATTATGGATTTCCCCACCCCGATTATTTCCATTGTTCTTGGCCCGCCCGACTTGACGGTAAATTTCAGCAACCGGTTGATGGAAAAAAATATCTTTGTTTCGGCCATTCGTCCGCCGACAGTGCCGCAAGGCACCAGTCGCCTGCGAATTAATTTGATGGCTACCCACACGGCAGATGATTTGGCACCGGTCATCGATTCTATGGCGTCTATCGGTAAGGAACTAGGAATCCTGAATGACACACGAAATTAATTATAGGCAAACCATAAACAGTAATGGTGACGAAGAATGAATGAATGGCAGAAGAGAGATTTGCGTTATATCTGGCATCCCTGTTCGCAAATGAAGGACTATGAAGATTTTCCGCCGATAGTAATCGAGCGCGGCAAGGGCGCTTACCTGTATGATATAGACGGAAAGTCTTATCTTGATGCTGTTTCCTCCTGGTGGGTGAACCTCTTCGGGCACAGCAATGACAGAATCAACACCGCGATTCGTCAGCAACTGGAAAAACTCGAGCACGTCATTTTTGCCAATTTTTCTCATCCGCCTGCCATTGAACTGGCAGAGGATATTGTGCGCATCACACCGACAGGCCTCGACAAAGTTTTTTTTGCCGACAACGGTTCTTCGGCTGTGGAAGCCGCCCTGAAAATGAGTTTTCATTATCACCAGCAAACCGGCCATTCCGGTAAAACTCGCTTCGTCGCGATTACCGATGCCTATCATGGTGAAACCCTGGGCGCGCTTTCCGTAGGTGATCTTGACCTGTACAGTAAAATCTACAAACCCTTGCTGCTCAATACCTTTAAAGCTGCAGGACCGGATTGTTATCGCTGCCCTTACAACAAAAACCGCGGAAACTGCGATGCCGAATGCTTTGAGTCACTGAGACGAATTGTCGAAGAGCATTCCGAAGAAATCTGTGGGGTCATTATTGAACCTCTTGTGCAGTGTGCGGCCGGCATGAAAATCTATCCTCCGGTTTATCTGAAAAAACTCCGGGCGCTTTGTACAAAATATAATATTCACTTTATTGCCGATGAAATTGCGGTAGGCTTTGGCCGTACCGGCAAAATGTTTGCATGCGAACATGCCGGAATTAGTCCGGATATAATGTGCTTGTCCAAGGGGATTACGGCAGGCTATATGCCTTTTTCACTGGTGGTTACGACGAATCATATCTATTCGGCTTTTTATGCCGACTATACAGAGCTTAAGGCCTTTATGCATTCCCACAGTTATGCGGGTAACGCCTTGGCTTGTGCCGTTGCCCGCGAATCGTTGCGTATCTTTACCAAAGACAATGTGCTGATACAAAACGAAAGGAGGGCAAAAATCCTTGCCGATAAGGTAAACGCGCTGGTACAAGGTCACTCGTATATTGGTGAATATCGTCAGCTGGGGATGATCGGCGCTCTGGAATTAGTGGAGGATAAAATTTCTAAAAAAGCTTTTGATTGGCAAAAAAGAATCGGTTACGGAATCTATCGGCTCGCGCTCAGAAAAGGAGTTCTTCTGCGGCCTTTGGGCAATGTTATTTATTTTATGCCGCCGTATGTCGTGGAAGAGGAGGATATAGACTTAATGGTCCGGGTTGCTTTTGAATCGATAAATGAATATTTCGGAATATGAACGAAACGACTTGATTCTTTATTTCCCCCTCTTCTTTTTTAAAAGATCGAGTATTTTATCGTGATAGTAATAGACTACGATAAAAATGATTATACCTGCTCCTGTAAGGCCGGTTAAAAAAAGATGTTGTCCATTGCCGGCATAGTATCCGGTAAAAGAAAACATTATGGTGCCAAGCAGACGGCCTATTGTGGAAACTAAGATGAATGTCCATGTGGGGATGCGGCTGACACCCATAATGTAACATAAATAATCCTTGGGGAATCCCGGAACGAGAAACAGAATTAACGATACTCCAATGCCCTGATGTTCCATAAAGTGATCAAATTTTTCAAAGACTTCTTTCTTGACCACTTTTTCCAGAAGCGGCTCGCCAAAAAAGCGCGCCAGCATGAAAGCTATCCAGGAACCGAGCGTAAGTCCTATTGTCGAATAAACAGTTCCCCAAAAAGGTCCGTAAAGATAACCGCCGATAAGGCCTGTCAGTTCTCCCGGAATCGGAGCCGCAACAACCTGTACAATCTGGAGCAAAATAAAGATGAGTTCATCGTATGGATGGTATGACTTAATAAAATTCAGTAATTTGTATCTGTCTTTAAAAAATAGAAACAGATCAAAGTGGATTAATGCATAAACTGATAAGATGATTAACAGGAGTAAAAAGAGAATCCTGAAGGTTAAACGTTTATTCAGTGGAGCCCCCTCCGGCAGGAGCCGGAGGCTCCCCAAAATAATGAGACCAAAGCTTCAGAAATAAAGTGCACTGAAGCTTGTAGGTCGAATTATCCCGCGAAGCAGAGGATAACGCGACCTCCCGCGGGTTACACCGCATTCCTTCCCTTGCTGAAGCCGGGGGATTCCAAACCGCGGGATTGAAGAATCTGGTTGATCCTATTCTTTATCTTTATTTTCGATTTTTTTTGTTTCCTCTTCAAATTTTTTCTCCGGTTCATTCATTGCCTTCTTAAAACCTCTGATGGCTTTACCTATTGAGCTTCCCAACTCCGGCAGTTTCCCCGGACCAAAGATAATCAAAACTATAATCAGAATCAATATGAGGTGCATAGGTTGCAAAAGTCCTTCAAACATGGTGTTGCCTCCCCTTAATTTTAACTGATCCCAAACCTTTTGATAGTTATCGTCACAATGGCGAAAACTCTCAGTTTGGAACTGATTTTAAATTGTATAATATAATTTTACCTGCGTCAACCTTATTGTTTTCTGTAGCTATCATTAGACTTTGGAGGTTTTATTGTAAATTTCCTCAATCAAAACAGTTGACTTTAAAAATACTCTATGTAAAAAAACAAACGGGAATTTTTTCAGTCGTTTAATTTTACCACTAAATTATCATCAGCAATAAAGCAGAAAAGGGGGATGGAATTTGTATGGCTAAAGTGCCGCAGAAATTGGAAAAAACAAGAGCAGAAATTTACAAGAACGCGCCAATTGCCAAGTTTGGTGAAAGAAAGCCTGATTTCAGCACAATGGGACGAAAAATAAAAAATCCGCATAAAAAATTCCGGGAAGTCGTTTGTGTGGAAGCCTGCAGGACACCTTATGGCAAGGCAGGCGGAGCACTGAAAGATTTTTCGGCAATGGAACTTGGCGCGATGGCAATCAAGGAAGTTTTGCGCCGGACAGAAGGCAAGGTAAAGCCCGCGGATGTTGATTATATTTTCATGGGACAAGTTGTTCCCGCCGGCTGCGGCCAGATTCCCGGGCGTCAGGCCACGATTCTGGCGGGAGTGCCGGAATCCGTGCCTTCTATTACCGTCAATAAAGTTTGTTCTTCCGGCATCAAGACGATTGATCTTGCTTTTCAAATGATCCTCCTGGGACGCGCCGATATCTGCATTGCCGGCGGTCAGGAGAGTATGAGTAATTGTCCCTTTGTGCTGCCGGATATGCGCTGGGGGACCAGGATGGCCCTGCCCAATGGCCGCGTTGTGGATGCGATGGTTTATGACGGCCTGTGGGACGCCTTCTACAATCGTCACATGGCGATTCACGGTTCGGAAGTGGCCGATGAATTCGGCTTTACCAGGCAGGAACAAGATGAGTGGGCGCTGAATTCGCAGATGAACGCCGTCAAGGCGATGAACGAGGGCAAACTTGATGATGAAATATTTCCCGTGGAAGTTAAGCAGGGCAAAAAAGTTATCGTTTTTGATAAAGACGAAGGGCCAAGGCCGGAGACTACACTCGAAGGTCTGGCAAAACTTCCGCCCGTGTTTGGCCATCTAAGCACCGTGACCGGACTGCCGGGCAGTGTAACAGCCGGCAACGCGCCCGGTGTCAATGACGGCGGCGATGTCTGCCTTTTGATGAGCAGAGAGAAAGCCGATGAACTGGGTCTCAAACCTATTTTTACAATTGTTGATTATGCTGAAGTTTCGCAGCCGACCAAAGATATCGCGACCGTGCCGGGTTTAGCCATTAAGAAAATTCTGGAACAAAACGATATGACACTCGACCAGATGGACGTCATTGAAATCAACGAAGCCTTTGCGGCTGTTGCGCTGGTGAGCTGCCGCTCGATTTTGGGTATGACTAAAGAAGAGATGTATAAAAAGGTAAATATCAACGGCGGAGCGGTAGCCTTCGGCCATCCCATAGGAGCGACCGGCGCCAGAATCGCCATGACTCTGGGCTACGAACTGAAAAGTCGCGGCAGCGGTTGGGGCGTCTGCGGCATTTGCTCGGGGCATGCACAGGGCGACGCAATGTTAATCAAGGTAGAAAAATAAAAAACCGTGTCATTCCCCGGCTTGAACGGGGAATCCAGAAAATACTTAACGGCCTTGGATTCCCGTATCAGCTAACGGTGGAACTAAACCGCACCTTAAAGCGTCGGTTTGAGTGAATGATTGGAATAATTCCCAGCGTATTCTTTTGCATGTTGCAGAGCTTTTGAAATCATTTCCTGGTTTTCAGAAATACTTGCCAACGCTACGGCAGCAAACATTGCAAATGTACCCGATAATTGCAGGCATGAAGCCAATTCATCATCGTGATAATTCACGTTCCCAGTATGTGTTTGATTGCTTCTTCTGACAAGTGATTGATATCCGGTATGGGTGAAGCTGCAGAATATATCCCATGAATTGGCTTTTAGCTTTGATAAAGCGCCTGATTCAATTCCAAGTTTTCTTTCTACAATAGAAATCAGCGTACCGAAACCGATATTAATATCTTCTTTCTCAAATTTTCTTATATTTTCTTCCGTTGCCGCATGACGAAGCCATAATCCTTTTCCACACGCTTCGAACTGAACTCTAAGAAGAGCATACATCGACCCGTAAAGTTCTAATGAATATAGAGAAAATATTGCGGCATGGTGTTCAATTGCTAAATCAAAACAATTAAATGCTAGGCGAGTCTGATCATTAAGTGAAAATTCACCACATAATGATTCATTGATCCATTTTGAAAGAGCAATTTGTCTATAATATTCTTCTTTTGTACTCATAAGTTCTAATAATGTTTATACAGCCTTAATAAATCGTGAAACACAGTATGTTGCCTTCTGTATAAAATGTTTCCGTATCTTCCAAACTAGGCCAGTACTTTTCTGACAACGTCCGCGATCTGGCGGCAGTGGGTTTCGGTTTCTTTCTTAGTGGGGCCTTCGACCATAACGCGGCACATGTTCTGAGTGCCGGAGTAGCGCACGAGCACGCGACCTTTGTCGCCCAGTGCTTCTTCAGCCTTTTTAATGGCGGCCATGATTTCCGGTACGGTTTCTATTTCCGGCTTTCTTTTGACGTCAATATTGATGAGCATTTGCGGAAACACCGTCATAATGCTGGCCAACTCCGATAATGGTTTGCCTTCTTTTTTCATGGTGGCCAGCACTTGCAGCGCGGTGATCAAACCATCGCCTGTTGTGTGATGCTGTAAGAAAATCAAATGGCCAGAATCTTCGCCGCCGATGATGGCGCCGCGTGCCAGCATTTCTTCCAGAACGAAGCGGTCACCAACCGGAGCAAATACAGAATCAATGCCAAATTTCCCAAAGGCAACACTCAGGCCAAGATTGCTCATGACTGTGCGAACAACTAAATTATTTTTCAGTTTCCCTTCTTTTTTGAGGATGGCTGAGCAAATGGCCAGCATCCTGTCGCCGGTAAGAACAGTTCCTTTGTCATCCACGGCAATCACCCGGTCGCCGTCGCCATCGAAGGCAAAGCCGACATCTGCCTTCGTACGCAACACTTCGGCAATCAACGCTTCGGTATGTTGCGAACCGCAATTGAGGTTGATGTTCTTGCCGTCGGGCTGATTGAAGAGCGTTGTAACCTCAACTCCCAGTTCCGCAAAAACTTCGGGGGCCACGCGATAGGTCGCGCCATTGCTGCAATCCAGGACAACGTTCATTCCTTCAGGATTGATCTCCTGCGGAAAAGTGGATTTCAGAAAATCCACGTAACGTCCGGCGGCGTCATCCAGCCGGGATAATTTGCCCATCTCCTTGGGAACGGGATGGAGCTTTTCCATATTATTGGCAAAGATAAGTTCTTCGATTTGATTTTCCTTTTCATCGGAAAGTTTAAAACCGTCACTATTGAAAATTTTTATGCCGTTATCCTGCGAGGGATTGTGAGAAGCGGAAATAACAATGCCCGCGTCGGCTCGCATATCATGAGTTAAAAAGGCAATGCCCGGTGTGGGCATTACTCCCACGGAAATGGCGTTGACGCCCATGGAACAAATACCGGAGATGATCGCGCCCTCAAACATATCGCCGGACAGCCTTGTGTCCTTGCCGATAATTATTCGAGGGGTATGTCCTTTTCTTTTGGAAAGATAGGCTATAGCGCGGCCGACATTTAAAGCAATCTCCGTCGTCATGGGGTGTTTATTGGCAATTCCACGGATGCCATCGGTGCCGAAAAGTTTATTCATAATTCTTCTCCTGATACCAATTCGCTTTCTTTGGCTAACTTTGTTGGCAGCGTCGTCGGCTTCCTCAACGTATTTTCATATACGTCTGCGGAGCCTCCTCCTTGCCCCACTGAAGCGGGACAGTTCAACTAACGAATTCCAGTTTACTGCGTAACTGTAATTCGAGTTTCACTGCCGTCTCGTTATCCTTTGAAAGCGAAAGGGTATGGTTCTTGTGTTTTTCTACCTTAGGGAATTTATTTTTGCAATAGGGAAAACAATTGTGCTTTTGTTTTAATCGTACGCGACGAATTAATATTCAGTATTGCCTGGTTTACCAAATATTGGATGACATCAAGACAGTGAAAGTTATCCTCATGTGGACTTATTATGATTAATCAGGCAAAGGTGCGGCTATCACAGTCGGCGAAGATAGTATTTTTGAATTGCAAATGAATTTATTCTAATTTACTGTCTCCATATTATCTTTGGTTTAAAGATGTTGTTACATACTCAGCGGCTTTTTCACCGGCTACATGTCCGGTCGAAAACGCGGCTTGTAAATTATAACCGCCGGTATCAGCATCAATATCCATTACCTCGCCGCAAAAGTACAGTCCGGTAATTAACTTGGAAGCCATCGTGCGCGGATCTATTTCCGTAAGCGAAACACCACCTGCCGTCACGATCGCTTTTTCCAGCGCTAAAGGTGATTTGATGTTAAAGCGCAACGCTTTGAGGATTTCAATAATTATTTCTCTTTCCGGGGCAGTGATCTGATTAGCCAGCTTTTCAGGATTAATACCGGATAAAGCAACGAAAGGATCGATCATCTTTGCTGGCAGATATTCTTTCATGATGCCGCTGATTTTTCTTTTGCTGGATTTATCCAAATCCTTCTGCAGGCGCTTATGCAATTGTTTTCTGGTTAAGGCCGGCTTTAAATCAATCAATATGGACACAGGTCCTTTTTCCAAAGCTTCAACGACAGACAGGCTCATCAACAAAATAATCGGGCCGCCTAATCCGAAATGAGTGAAGATCATTTCCCCGAAGCGGCTTTCAATTACCGGCGGACGTGGCGATTTTTTTTCTCCACGGCCATAGCTACAATCAGGCGTGAGTGCGGAATCAATTGTGGCCGCCTTGCCCCGAAACGCCGTAGCGCGGACATTGCGCAGGCTTACTCCTTGCATGGATTGAGCCAGTTTCTGTTCGTGAACTATCAATGGCACTAACGCCGGTTTAAGTTTTACTATATTGTGTCCCAATCCGGCACTGATTTTGTAGCCATCGCCGGTAGAACCGGTAGCTGGCCAGGTGGCGCCGCCTGTCGCCAGAATCACCGCAGTAGATCGATAGTTTCCGTTTTGTGTTTTAACGCCGCAAACGGCATTACCTTGTATGGTGATTCCGGTTACTTTAGCATTTAATTTGATTTGCACTTTATTTGCGGCAAGATATTTTTTAAAAACGCGAACAACATCATGAGCATCATCAGAAACGGGAAAGATTCTGCCGCCGCGTTCTACCTTAGTGGCCAGTCCGTAGTTATTCAAAAAATTAAGTAACTCCGGACGAAAAAAATTATGGAACGCGCTAAAAAGAAAACGGCCGTTATCTCCATACATGGAAATGAAATCCTTTAATTCGTCCAAATTGGTTAAGTTGCAACGCGTCTTGCCGCTAATCAGGATTTTTTTGCCGCAACTTTCATTTTTTTCCAAAAGTAAAACTCTGGCGCCAAGTTCCGCCGCTCTGCCTGCGGCTATAAGGCCTGCAGCTCCGCCGCCAACAACAATAATATCGGTATCTATTTTTTCTTCTGTATTCATCGGTTTGCATCTCCACCTGTCCAACGGGCGTAACATGAAAAGACATAACCGGTCAATCCCGCAAATTGTTGTGAAACTTCAATTCCGAAAGCGAATAACCTAAAGGTCACTATAGGCGTATTGGAATTGGTTAGTTGTAACGAGAATCGCTGAAAACGAACGAAGTGAAGTTTGAAGCATAAGTCGAATTATCCCGCGAAGCGGAGGGTATAATACCTCGACGCTTGCTGCGAAATGTTTCCAAAGTTTACTTTGAGGTTGTACCCCTACCGGATCCCCTGGCTCATGACGCAGGGAGTTCCACTCAAGGAAAAAAGCTGTTACTGATGAATTATTCTCCATGATGGGGAAGTTATTCCCCACTTATTGGCTAAAAAAAATGGCAAGCATTTTCAACAAAAAATATTTATCAATTATTTTAATAATATAGATATTATTGATTTGTATTTCTTTGTTGGCATGTAAGTTGCTGTACGTATTCCTGAAATGTTATTGAGGTAGATCTTCATGAAAAAAGTTTTATGGTATGTAGCTGGCTCGATTTTCCTTTTGTCAACGTTAGCTTTTGCCGCTGATATGACCGCTTCCCCTGTTGAGGTCGATCCGGTTAAAACAAATATTGTCAAAGCCGCCAAAATGCATGCTACAGGAAAAGTTATCGAGATTTCCGATGAATCAGTGAAGATTGAACGCACCGTAAAAGGTGATGTAGAAACCATGGAGTTTGCTTTAGAAAAACCTGTAAAAAATATCATTGTAAATGACTCTGTAAAATATAGACTACATTGAAAAAGACGGAAAATTAATAGCATCGAGAGTGGCCAAAGTTATTTTCAAGAAAAAAGAAATTAATCCGGCTGAGGCAAAGTCTGCTTCAGGTAAAAAATAATTAGTTAGGGTCCCTTAATTTTAAAGGGTAGTATTAAATAAAATAAAATTTAGAAGGAGGATTTTAAGATGAAGCGTTTAGTATTGTTTGTTGTAGCATTAGTTTTCGCATTTTGCACCACCGTTATGGCAGCTGAGCCCATGGCAGCTCCCGCAGCAGCTCCTACCACAGAGAAGGCTGCTCCTGCAAAAGTTGAAAAAGTAAAGAAAGTAAAGAAAGTAAAGAAAGTAAAGAAAGAAGAGAAGAAAGCTGAAGAAGCAGCTCCTGCTGAAACACCCGCAAAATAAGTTTGTAAAACTTTATGTGGTTTAAAAAAAGGGACAGGTAAAACCTGTCCCTTTTTTTTTAGTGAGACTCTCTGAAAACGAGTCCCGACAAGTCGAAGCGAAGTTCGAAGCGTAAGTGGAATTATCCCACATGCGAAGTCATGTGGGATAATATATTAGTCGAACTTTCCAATAGCTAAAGGCTATTGGAAAGTATCCCGCCAAAGGCAGAGATTGAATACCGTGGTTTACTGCTAGTTAATTATTTTTATTTTTGATATATAACAGTATATGTTTAAAAAAATATTCTACAAGATCATTACTTACAATGATAATCTGACTGTGCGTGTAAGACTGATTACTCTAACGGTTGTTGGTCTTGCTTTAACTATGGCCATTTGGGGCTTTGTTCAGCTTAACGCTCTGGATAGGATATTGGTCCATCAACAGGCACAAAGGCTTGAAGGTGTGGCCGATACAATCAGCACCTTTTATCAATTTTTCCCGACAAAACGGGGACTTCATGCCCTTGATTCGGCTCTTAAAGACTTCATTCAAACCGATGTACGTCTGGCAAGAATTGATATTTTTGACATCAGTCATGGCAACGTTGATTACGTTACCGGTGCCAGCCGAGTCCAATATGAATGGCCTGATAATATTGTCTTTGCCGCCAGCGCAAAAAACAAGGTGCGTTATGTTAAAATAGAAACGGAAAGCGGTCCAGCGCTGGGTTTACTTTATCCTGCTTCAGTAGATATAAAAGACTCGCACGTCGTCGTGGGCATTATTGGTTTTTCGCGCGCGAATGCCGAAATTATGAATAGCGCCCAACAATTGCTGATTTTCAGCAGTATAGGATTATTACTATTCATTCTTTTTATATTAGGATTAAGTTATGGCTGGATAATCGGCAGACCGCTAAAGATGATCATTCAGACAATTGACGAATTTCAAAAAGGACAATATATAAACAGAATTCCCATAGTTCACCGGGATGAATGGGGACAGATATCTAAACACTTTAACATGATGGCTGATGAAATTCAGGATGTAATTACTAGAAACCTCGATTTAAACAGGCATTTGGAAGATCGCGTCCGCGAAGAAACGCTCAAGGTTGTTCAACTGCAAAAACAAGTTGCCGATCTGAAACAATTGACTGCTTTAGGGCATTTAACGGCTAATCTCGCCCATGATATGGGTACGCCGCTCCATTCCATTGGAGGTCTGGCTAACCTTCTTTTGGAAAAAGAAGGCTGGCCACCGGATGTAGCCCATAAATTAAAATTGATTGTCCAACAAACCCAGCGGCTGGATAACGTCATTCAAAATGTACGCAAGGCCACACGCCTTCCGGAGCCTCATTTTGAAGTTTTGACTATCCAGGAAATTTTAAGTGAGACACTGCCGCTTGTCGAATCTTTCATGCAAAAAAATAGAGTAGAAATGAAAGTGAATATTGACGACGTGATCAAACCTTTATACGTCGATCGTTATCGCATTCAGACCGCCCTTATGAATATAATTCAAAACGCTCTGGAAGCAATGCCGCAGGGAGGAAAAATAACTATATCGGCTCAAACTATTTCCCCAAATGGTTTGGTAGCAGTTACTATCAATGATACAGGCACGGGAATGCAGCCCGATATGATTGAAAAAGCATGCGAACCATTCTTTAGCACAAGACAAAACGAGGGCTTGCGCGGACTGGGTCTGGCTATTGTCCGCGACATAGTTAAAACTCACGGTGGTAAAATGGAGATAAAAAGCTCGCTGGGTCAGGGAACTTCTATTATTCTTTACCTGCCGATATTCAAAGATAATTAATACTATTTCTAAATCAAAGCGCTATCTTTGATTTAGAAATGGTAAAAAAATCAGATGAGGATTTTTAATCCGCGGAAAGTTTTTCATCCAATAAGCCATAACGGCGAATCTTCAGGCGTAATGTTTTCCGGTCAATATCCAAAAGCTGTGCGGTTTTGGTTTGATTCCAGGAAGTCTCTTTCAGCGTTTGTAATATCTTATCTCTTTCCGCTGCCTCTAACGGAGATATATTGGACAAGGCAACGTCTTCCTTATTTTCTTTTTGTTGCTGAAAATGTTCCGGCAAATTTTCCGGGAGGACAACCGCGAAAGGTGAAAGCAACAAAGTTTGTTGCAGAACATTTTCCATCTCCCGCACGTTACCCGGCCAGCTATATGCCATGAGTAACTCCATTGCTTCTAACGAAATGCGCACATTTGGATAACCGAACTTCTTCAGCAATGATTCGATGAGCAACGGAATATCGTCTTTATGCTCTCTCAATGGAGGGACACGCAAACGCACAATAAATCTGTATAACAAATCCAGACGAAAGCGGCCGAGGCTTACCTCTTCGTCAATATTTTTATTGGCCGCCGCCACTACCCTCACAGTTACATTGTGAACATCATGGCTGCCAATTCTTCTTACTTCGCCATTTTGCATAAACCGCAAAAACTTTCCTTGCAGGGATGTTGACATTTCCGTGATTTCATCGAGAAAAACTGTCCCTCCTTCTGCTGATTCCAACAATCCGGCATGCTGATGATCAGCTCCGGTAAAGGAGCCTTTTTCATAACCAAATAATTCAGACTCCAACAAATTATCGGGAATAGCTCCACAATGAACTACAATAAAAGGTTTGTCACGGCGTGATGACATATTGTGTAAAGAACGGGCAGTCAATTCTTTTCCTGTTCCGCTTTCACCTTCTATTAAGACACTGGCCGACGCATCGGCAATACGGGCAATTTGTTTGTAGAATTCAACCATCATCGCTGACGAACCAATCAATTTCGGATCTTCGGTTGTTTCTGGTTGTAATTTCATGCGCCGTTCACGCAGTTCCCGAACTTCCAACACTTTTTTTACAATAGCCCGGCAATCTTCCGGTGAAAAAGGTTTACTGATATAATCCCACGCGCCAAGGCTTATTGCCTCCATTGTTGTTTCCAGAGAACCATAAGCAGTCATAAGAATAACCGGCAAATTCGGCCATTTTTTGCGCACTTGATTGAGGAACTGCAAACCATCCATTTCCGGCATGCGAATATCGGACATCAGCAGATCGTACCGGGATAGGTCTTGCTTCAAAGCTTCCTTGGCTGATGTATAGGCTTTTACTTCATAGCCCTCAAGCGAAAGAGCTTCCTGCAAAAACTCGCAGGCGACCGCGTCGTCATCAATCACTAAAATGTGGGCTTTCATAAAATTACCTATGTTTTGTTGATAAAAAGAACAATTATATAAGATGAAGATTAGTGGAGCCCCCTCCGGCAGGAACCGGAGGCTCCCCAAAATAATGAGACCCAAGCTTCAGAAATAAAGTGCATAACCTGAATAACCTAAAGGTCACCATGGGGTCATCTGCGACTGAAGCTTGTAGGTCGAATTATCCCTCGAAGCAGAGGATAACGCGACCTCCCACGGGTTACACCGCATTCCTCCCCCGGCTGAATCCAGAGGATTCCAAACCGCGGGATTAAGGCAGAGCTGCAATAAAAAATCCCGAGAGCTTTTTGCTGCCTAAAGCATCTTGAGCAATGATGTCGCACTGAATTCTTTTTTCACCGTTTTCTACATACTTTTTGACTACCTTGCCGCTAACTGTGATTGTTGCTCTATCTTTTGTATTTTCCATATCATCCAAATCGACCGGTTCTGTCATACTCAAAAAACGGGCGTTAAATTTTCTTAAATTTTTGTTTTCGATCCAGGAAGTAATGGCTTCGCCTGCAATACCCATAATCAACATACCATGGGCAATAACATTTTTCCTGCCGATCATTTTAATAAATGTTTGATCATGATGAAGCGGATTAAAATCACCTGAAGCTCCGGCATAACGGACTAAATGTGTTCTGGTAATGGGCGCTGAAGTATAAATGGGCATTTTGTTCCCAACTTCAACATCATCATAATTTACGGCCATATTTATCTTCCTATCTTTCCATCAATCTTGTGCGGGACTTAAGTACCAATTCGCCCCGCTGATTTATCAGATCCGTTTCCAAGACAGTAACCTCTATACGTCTATCCCTTTTCCCCTTTTCAAACATATCGATAACTTTCATTTTGCGGGTAATTACATCGTTTGCATAAATGATGCCAAAATATTCATACTCTTCTTCTCTATGCAAAAGCTTATTTAAATCAATACCCAAGGATTTAATTGTAGCCATCAGGCCGCCACCGGTCCAAAAAAAGGTATTGGTTGGAAAGGTCGGAGGAATCGGGATCCCTTGATAACCTGCTTTTTTTGCAGCTTCCTCATCATAGTAAATGGGATTGATTTGTTCTCTGCTGTCTTTTTGAGAAACGGCAACGGCAAACTCAGCAATTTTCTCTTTTTCTACTGTAAAAGTGTAGGCAGGAAATTCCATGCCCAACTTTGACTTATCCGCCATAATAGCCTCCGATAAAAATAAATTTGATTTATATCACATTTATATCAGATTTAATAACTAATTTGTCTTTGAATTGAAGAATGGCCATGTAACCTCTATAAAGCTATACTTCTTTAAATTCCTGAATATGGACTACAATAATGAAGACCAAAGGAATCAATCCTGTTGTATCTGCGATATTGTTGAAACTCCAATTCCGAAAGTGAAGCGAATGGAAGTTTGTTAGTCGAATTATACCGCATAAGCAGGTATTTAATACCCCGTAGCTTGCTTTGGGGTTCATACCCGTGATTTGTTTCTTATGTTTATCATAAAGCGATTTAATGGTAAAGGAAACGGCGGAAATTTATGCTCTGTTAAAATGAGAATGTATTAATGGAAAATAATCGAAAAATCTTCTGGGGCTGGTACATTGTAGGCGGCGCTTTTCTGGTAATGGGAATCAATTACGGAGCCCGTTACTGTTTCGGCGTTTTTCTCAAACCGATGGCGGCGGAATTCGCCTTGTCGCGGTCGGTAATATCGCTGGCTGCTGCTATCAATATGCTCGTTTATTCCTTCGGCTCAATCTTTGTCGGCCGCATGCTGGATCGCATCGCGCCGCGCTGGATAACAACGGCGGGAGCTGTTATTGCCGCCTGCGGTTATATCCTGACAGGTTTTGTCATTACCCCTCTTGGTTTGTATATCAGCTATGGTTTGATGGTCGGGGCGGGAGCGGCAGGAATGGGTGTTGTCGCCTGTAGTTCTTCCGTCAGCAAATGGTTTATCAACAAGCGGGGGGTGGCCATCGGATTTGCTTCCATGGGAATAAGTCTGGGCACGGTAACGCTCACGCCGCTCGCCGGATATATTGTCGGAGTATTCAGCTGGCGGGCAGGGCTTATGGCTTTAGGCGTTATTACATTGATGATTGGAGTTCTTGTTTCCCAAACGCTGATGAGGAAAACAAATCCGGAAGCATACGGCCTCTTACCGGATGGAGATAAAACAACCATATTCCATCAATCATCAGCGGCACAGGCGGTTCATAAAGTTTCCACTCTGACAATTTTTAAAGATTCCCGTTTTTGGACACTGGCAATCTGCCAGGGTCTGGCTGTTATGATCAGCATGTCCGTTTTTGTGCACCAGGTTGCATATGCTACAGACAATGGCATTGACAAGATGGCCGCCGCCGCTTCTCTTGCCGCAATCAGCATGACCGGCTTTATAGGGCAATTCTTATTCGGCTGGATAACCGACAGAATAAAAGATCCTAAGTATGGTTCTTTCATTGGGATATTGTTTATGCTTACCGGCACTATATTGCTGCTGAATGTCCACACTGTTTTTCAGCTCTATGTTTGCGCTCTCATATACGGATTTGGATATGGCTCGCTTGCGCCGATACTGCCGCTTCTTGTCGCCAATCGTTTCGGTAGGCATGTTGTGGGATCAATCTATGGTCTTTTGACTTTTTTTATTGGTGTCGGCGGCGCTGTCGGTCCAGTTTTGGGCGGTGTTATTTACGATCATTTTGGATCATACCGGTATTTATGGCTGATAAATGTTTTTGTATTGAGCTGTGTAGCCCTTGCCTTTTTGACCTTGAAAAAAGGAAAGAAATATACAACCACTGGATCATAAAATAATACTATAGGGGACAACACCTCAGTAGATCTATATTGCCTCAGAGCGGTATTGCCTTTAGAAAATATTAAACGGCCGGTCTATAAACATTTCAGAGGTTTGCTCTGTCAGCGGCCGGTATCTTTTACGCCTCGACTTCGGCCTCAACGTTCTGGAGAACTTCAGCCCCGGTCTGGTTTACGACCTTGAGTTCGACCTTGGCGCGGCCAGACTGCACGTCCGCCACGGTACCCTGGACTGAAATCGTGTCTTCCATCATTACCGGAGCGCTGAATCGGCACTTTATTTTTTTCAATTTTCCGGGGTCGCCTGCCCAGTCGGTGACGGTTTTCGCTGCGAAGGCCAGAGTGCATAATCCCTGGAGAATCGCGCCACCCAGTCCCACCATCTTTCCAAACTCGGGATCGATATGTATTGGATTATAATCGCCCGATGCGCCGGCGTAGTATAGCGCTCTGTATTTATCGACTTTCTCACTTCCGGTGAATGTTTGTCCTTTTTGAATTGCCATAGCACTTCTCCTATTTCCGTACTACAAAGGTATAAGTTCCACGGCTCACGTCTTTGCCGTGCTGGTTTTTTGAATTGAGCTCGAGGGAAATGACATCCAGCTTCTCCTTGTTCTTGATGTCACTAATCTTCGCGGTGGTGGTGATAGAATCGCCTGCCTTGACCACTTCAAAGAATTCCAGTTCCTGCTCACCGTGCACAAGCATTGCCATGTTCAGGTTCAGCTCTTTGTCCGTGAACACCGGTTCGATCAGGTGCGCGCCAAATACAACCGCGAATGTGGGGGGCGCGATAATCGTGCCGTATTTCGATTTTTTGGCGAAATCGTCGTCAAGATAATGCGGATCGGGATTCTTAATCGCTTTGGCGTATTCCTTGATTTTTTCCTTTCCCACTTCATAGGTATGCGTCGGATATGTTTTGCCGATGAATTTTTTATCTATAGACATAGGTATTTCTCCTTGGGATGGTAATTCCTCTCACGAGGGATTGATACCATTTTTTAATATCTTACACTGCGTACTTGCGAATCAGGTCCTTCGCGATCATCACACGCTGTATTTCCGAAGTTCCCTCGCCGATTTCGCCCAGCTTGGCATCGCGGTAGAGGCGCTCCACAGGAAACTCTTTAATATAGCCGTAACCGCCGAATACCTGTACAGCCATGCTGGATATCTGCGTTGCGGCTTCCGATGCCCACACTTTCGCCACGGACGCCAGTATCGCGGATTCAGGGTTCTTCGTCTCTTTTGCACAAGCGGCCTGGTAGATGAGAAGCCTTGACACATCGGACAAGATCATCATATCGGCAAGCTTGAAGGAAATTTCCTGAAAGCGGTTGATCGGTTTTCCGAAGGCATTTCGTTCCTTGGAATACTTGTTGGCGTGTTGGAGGCACTTGGCCGCTATTCCCAGGCAGACTGTCGCCATGCCAATCCTGCCGTATTCAAGGGTCTGCATCGCCTGGATGAAGCCATTGCCAACTGCGCCAAGAACGGAACTTTCCGGTACTTCGCAATCTTCAAGAATCAATTCGGCCGTGGGGGAACCGCGAAAGCCCATTTTATCGAAGGGCTTGCTCACTGAAAATCCCTTTGTTCCCTTGTCGACAAGAAAGCAGGTGACACCTGATCCGGGACCTTTCTCCCGGTCGTTGTAGGCAAAGACGATGGCAACGTCTGCTATAGTCGCGTTGGTGATGAAGGTCTTGGTCCCGTTGAGAATCCACTTGTCGCCCTTCTTGACTGCTGTTGTCTTAATTGAAGCCGCATCAGAGCCGGCTCCAGGTTCGGTGAGGCCGAAGCAACCGATGATTTCACCCTTGATGATACCGGGAAGATATTTTTTCTTCTGCGCTTCGGTGCCGAACATTTTCAACGGCATGCCGAAAAGACCGCTGGAGGCTCCGCAGGACAGAAATGTGGAGGCGCATGCAGCGGCCACTTCTTCCCCCGCTATTGCCTGGCTGATTAAATCGAGATTCGTGCCGCCGTAGGCTTCATCGTGTCCCATGCCAAGATAGCCAATGCCGGCCAGCATTTTGATGTTCTCTTTAATCAACTTTTTAACTTCTTCATGCTCAGCTTCATCCAGTATCTGGGCGCGCGGCTCTATTTCTTTGGTGCAAAACTTTGAAAAATTTTCTTTTATTGATAATTGTTCCGGTGTCAAATCATAGTTCATAATATTATTCTCCTGTCTTATGTCTGGTTATCCTGTATCCGGGCACGAAATTAGAAGTAGCTCAGGATACGGGATATGATAAACCGCTGCATTTCAGATGTCCCGCCGCCAATCTGCCCCAGCTTCGCATCCCTGAGGAATCGCTCGATGGGATATTCATGAATGTAGCCGTAACCGCCGAATATCTGGACCGCTTCGCTTGCGGCCTTCATGCCCCAGTCGCCCACGATCGCTTTCGCTATGGAGGTGTGCATATGGTTGAGAGGTTTGCCTGAATCCTTATCATGAGCAACGCGGTAAACGGTCATTTTCGCGGCCTCTTGTATAATCTTGAGGTCCGCCAGTTTGTGCTGTATCGCCTGGAATGAGTTGATCGGCTTGCCGAACTGCACCCGATCCTGAGAGTACTTGGTGCACGTCTCGATGGCAAATTGCATACCGCCGACGAAGGGAGACAAAAGAGCGCTCCTGTCCCAGGAGAGAGTTTCGACAGTGTATTCAAATCCCTTGCCGACCTCGCCCAGCAGATTTTCCTCCGGTACTTCGCAGTTGTCCAGAATCACCTCTGAGGTGGCGGAAGCACGCACGCCCATCTTG
>CAVQCU010000080.1:0-5526 GCA_963710995.1 uncultured delta proteobacterium | reverse complement strand
CAATATCGATGGCCTCTTCGGATGCAGTCTGCCGGGCTTGCGTGTCGCCAGCCATAGCCGGATGAATGGCTTGGCCATAGCCCAAGACCCCGTTCTCCAGTTCGAGGGTTGCCTCTCTGCGAGGACGCGCGACGTTCGCCTGGGAGTGGAGGTCATCGGCAAGCGTTTGAAGGTTGACCGCGAACACGGTGCCGACGGTTGCCAGCAAGAGTGTGAGTACGCCAAAGCCGACCCACAGCACGCCACCTGTGCCTCGCAGACCCACGCTCCTCACAACCATCCCCTCGGCAGCGCAGAGGATGCCCACCCCAAGCACCACGAACGCAACAGCCGTGGGCAGAGCCATGCTGACAAAGCCCGGCCACTGGCGCAGGTAGACAGCCCCGGTGGGAAAGGCGATCAACGACAAGCCAGCGATGACAGTGGCGACCAGCGCGAGCAACTCGACGGCGGGGCCGATACGCCTGGTCGCGTGGGGAGCCCGCTGGCGCTGGGCACCGCCGCTTCCCGTCAGCGCAACGCCGAGCGACAGAAAGCAAAGTGCAGTGGAGGGCGCCATCCATCCCGGTGGAAACACCTCCTCCGACGGAGCAACCACGTCGCGGACGAATAGCTGGTCGATTTCGAGGTTTAGCCCGGCGAGGTACTCACCGAGCGACAGAGCGCCGAGCAATGCCACGAGCGCCCCGAGCGCGAGCCTCACAGATGGCCGCTGGCGTCCCCAGAGCCCCGCTCCGGCAAGCACGAACTTGAGGGCGGTGTTGAACTTCATCGCGGCGAGGCCCGGTAGCACCCGCTTGAGCGAGTCGATGTCGAGCACCCAACCGGCGAGTGAACACATTCTTTCTTGATTATCTTGCCACAGGAAAAATAGAACTTGAAAAAAGTGTAAAAATTATCGAGGGCATTACTGAAGGGTGTCGACAAGCCGGATGTACCCTTCTGGGTGGTGAAACCGCCGAAATGCCAGGTTTTTATAAAACTAATGAATATGACCTTGCCGGCTTTTGTGTTGGTGTGGTGGAAATGGATAAACTAATTAATGGGTCCACAGTTAGCGTCAATGACCGGATTATTGGACTTGCTTCCAGCGGTTTGCATAGTAATGGCTTTTCTTTAGCCCGAAAAGTTCTTTTGGAAAATGGGAAACTAGGTATTAACGACAAAGTAGCCGGTTTAGATAAAACGATTGGTCTGGAAATGCTGGAACCAACACGAATTTATGTTAAACCCCTATTGAATCTTTTTAAGAGTTTTAATATAAAAGGCCTCATCCATATCACCGGCGGCGGATTTTACGACAATATCCCGCGAATAATTTCTCAATCTTGCCGCTCAGTTATTAACAAAGGAAGTTGGCAGATACCGCCTATTTTCAATGTTATCCGGGAAATAGGCAACGTCGAAGAAAAAGAAATGTTTCGTGTCTTTAACATGGGCATAGGGATGATGATCATTGTTGCGGAAAAAGAATGTCAGGGAGTTCTTGACCAACTGGAAATGCTGGGTGAGAAACCTTATCTAATTGGTGTTATAGAAAAAAGAGAAGATAAACAGGATCAAGTTTGTCTTTCTGAAAATTAGTAAATAAGAGATTATTTCCTGCGTTTTTCTACCCCTCGAGGGGGTACTGAAAAGAGTGGCAGGAAATAATCTCTTAAACTTACTTATCCCGTTTATCGTGGTTAGGATCAAATATATGGCTGATTTATTGAAATTGGGGATTTTGATTTCCGGAAATGGCTCCAATCTACAATCAATTATTGATTATATTGAAAAAGGATCATTAAAAGCAACCATCAAAATTGTTATCAGTAATAATCCCGATGCTTACGGACTAACAAGAGCAAAAAAGCACGGTATTCCCGTTGTTATTTTAAAAAACGGGGACTTTAAAAATAAAGAAGACTTTGATTTAGAATTAATAAGAATTTTAAAAAACAATAGTGTGGATTTGGTTATTTTAGCCGGATTTATGCGTGTTCTTACTCCTACCTTTTTGAAAGCTTTTCCCCAAAAAATAATGAATATCCACCCTGCCCTCCTTCCATCTTTTCCCGGTATTCATGGACAGAAACAGGCTTTGGAATACGGCGTCAAATTATCCGGCTGTACCGTGCATTTTGTTGATGAAGGCGTGGACACCGGACCGATCATAATTCAAAGTGCTGTACCAGTACATAATGACGATACCGAGGAAACATTAGCGGCAAGAATATTAAAGGAAGAACATAGGATTTATCCGCAGGCAATCCAATTTTTTGCTGAAGGCAAAATTGAAATAAAAGGACGTAAAGTACGTATTAAAACTGAAAAATAAATATCTCTCCATGCTTTATATAACCTGCAACTAGCTGTTGAATATTATAATAATTCCAGAAGATTGTTGATGAGGTAATGAATTAATTAATGTACGGTCTAATTGTCATAGGTGATGATCTTTCTTCCCATGTCGCTGCGGCAGTTTCTTCCCGCAATGGCATCAATACAGCGCTGCTTTCAGAAAGCGGAATCGGAGAAGAAATATGTTTAACTGACGATTTTGTTTTTAACATTGATCCTACACCGATTACTGGGCTTGGAACCAATCAGACCCTTCTTTCTCTTTTAGCCGAACTGGATATTCCTCACAGTGAAAGAGAAAGCGTATTATTGAATCCTGCTTACCAGGTCATCCTGCCTGAACACAGGTTGGATTTTTTCAATGACAAAGAATCACTAGTAAAAGAAATGGTAAGAGAATTTCCCGACCTTGCTTCGGAAATAAATTCTTTTTACGATGCCGTTGAAAAAAACTCAGCTATCGTTGGCAAATGGCTGCACGATCATCCCTTTATTCAACCGAATAGTTTAAGGGATTACTTTGACTATTTTAAGCTAATTCCTTATTTAATTAAGTGTAAATTTGACAATATCAAATTAAAACAGATTATGTTTCGTAATGCTTCTTTTAAAAAAGTTATGGAAGCGCAACAGGCATTGTTTTCCTTTAAAACAAAAGATCAGGATTCTATATTCTCACATTTTCAATATTCCGCGCCTCTGCGTGGTGTTTACTATTTTTCACAAGGCAAGCAAGTACTCTTTAATTCTTTAATAAATAAAATAGAGTCTACAAATGGTTTGTATCTTAATAATTGCGAAGTATTGTCCATTAAAAAAGGCAAATTAATCGAAGTAACTGTGATGGATAAACATGGTGTTGCCTCAAAGATTGAGGCTGACAACTTAATTGTCAGTACGAAATGGCAAAACATGCATTTACTGATCGAACGTAAAAAGAAAATTAATTTAGGTGATTTTATCAGACCAATTAAAGTTTCTTATTATCCATTTACAATTCATTTGGGTATTCGACAAAATTCTATTCCTGAAAAAATGGCTAGGCATGTTGCCGTAATTAGTGATGTAAATAAAAATGTTTACGATGATAATCTGATCATTTTGGAATTAAGCGCACCTGAAGATGAAAAAGCTATCTCCACAGCAAAAAATTCATTGTCAGCAACTGTTTTTCTTCCTGATGATCAAATGACTTGGTCTAAAGAAAACTTAACGGCAAATACCCGATCAATAATTGAGCGCCTCGAATATTTTCTTCCTTTTTTAAAAGAAAATATTGAATTCTTCGAGATAAAAGAATCAATTAATATTTCAAAAAAACAACGCGATGTCATTAATCCTAAATATCAGTTACAAAATTCTTTTATTTCCGGTTTTGCCGCGAAAAGTAATAAAACCAAATTTGGTAACATTTATCTCACTGGTGCTTCATTATTATCAGATGCCGGCTTCGAAGGAGAAATTATTTCCGGTATGAATGCCGCAGCCCGGGTAGCTGGTAAAAGGAAGTGATTTATGGAATACGATTTTTTCATCACCAATCTCGGAAAGAGATTATTTAAATCTCCGCTGAACATCAGCAATTTTACACAAGACAAAAAAAGATTATTATTCAACACCTATTTAGATAATTACTTATCCTGCACTGATAAAGAAGGCCAGCCGCTTTCTGTAGAACTCGCCGGACCTCGTGATAAAATATTTTTTGATCCATCCCAAACAAAAGCGGCAATTGTTACCTGTGGCGGGCTTTGTCCGGGTATCAATGACGTCATTCGCTCGCTCACGATGACGCTTTTTCACCGTTACGGTGTTAAAAAGATTTTAGGAGTTAAATACGGCCTTATGGGGCTAAATCCCGCATCCGGCCTTAAATTAATTAATCTGACCCCCGAATTTGTCAATGATATAACAAGTATCGGAGGCAGTATTCTTTCTACTTCGCGCGGCCCACAAGATGTAGATGTCATGGTGGATTATCTTGCCAGATTAAATATCAATATTCTTTTTTGTATCGGAGGTGATGGCACGATACGGGCAGCCGAAAAAATAATTGCTGAAGTAACTAGGAGAAATTTGAAAATTGCCATAGTCTGTATTCCCAAGACAATTGATAATGACCTTAATTTAATCCAGAAATCATTTGGTTTTGACACGGCAATAGAAAAAACAGTTGAAGCTATCAAAAGCGCTCATGTTGAGGCCAAGGGAGCATTTAACGGCATTGGTTTGATTAAAATAACGGGTCGTAATTCCGGCCATATCGCTACTCATGCGGCGCTGGCACAAAATGATACAAATTTTGTTTTAATCCCCGAGGTGCCTTTTGATCTGGAAGGGAAAAACGGATTTTTAACAACATTGAAAAAACGCATAAAATACAGAGGGCATGCGGTAATTTTAGTTGCGGAAGGAGCAGGTCAGGATATTTTAAGGAACAATATTTCTCCCATGGAAAAAGATCCTTCAGGAAATATTCGTCTGCTCAATATAGGATTATTTTTAAAAAACGCCATAGAGGACTATTTTAAAAAAATTGATCTGGAAATTAATCTAAAATATATTGAGCCCAGTTATCTGATCCGCTCGGTTCCGGCAAATGCCTCGGACAGCATCTATTGTAACTCGCTGGGGCAGTATGCTGTGCATGCGGGGATGGCTGGAAAAACCGGCATTCTGGTAGCTTTAATGAAAGACGAATATGTTCATCTTCCTTTAAATACAGTTACTTCCAGCCGTAAAATTGATTCTCAGGATAATACTTGGTTACGTGTTTTGGAAACGACTGGACAACCACCTTCCATGAAAAATTGATGACATCGTAAAATATCATAAATAATATAAGGATGTTAAGTTTTATATATTCCTCGTTTTGCGGAAACAGTTTACCTAAAATCTGCACAAAAGTAGGCCTCATTCTTCAATATTTAGATAAAACGAAAAAATGCTTGCAAAATACTGCCTTATGGTTTAGTAACGACGCACAATTTTAGGAGGATTTTCTAATGTCTCGTGTTTGTGAAGTATGCGGTAAAAAGCCGTCAATTGGCAACTTGGTAAGCCATGCTAATAATAAAACAAAAGCGGTATGGTATCCCAATTTGCAAAGATTACGTTGCGTTGATGAAAAAACCGGATCGGTAAAGAGAGTCAAAGTTTGCACTCGTTGTATTCGCTCTGGAT
>CAVQCU010000079.1:0-6854 GCA_963710995.1 uncultured delta proteobacterium | reverse complement strand
TTTTTTTTATGTAATAATATTGGAACTGATGGTCGAGATAATCATTGAAGTCTGAGATTGCAAAAGCACGCTCTTAAAAAATCTGGAAGATGTTTTACTTTCAGTCTATCATGCTCACTATGAAATAACTCCTATCATCTGCTCTATGTTTGCTGATCATAAATTACACGTTCGTATAAAGGAGATCTTAAAAGAACGTAATATGGGTCCACAATACGCAATCGAAGGATTGGACGTGTATTTGGCTGCGGAACAGCGACTTGGACGGCTCTCGAATGCCGTTGACACCAACACACTCGCCAAATGCTTGTGGATGATCAGCATCCAGTCCGCCATGCTTGATCGGTTGATAGGAAACAAATCCGATGAAACTCATATCAGCCGGGAAATCCGCAACTATTTGCAAACGCTGATAACCGGCTTTGAGCCGCGCCCTAAAACCCAGAAAAAAACCGGATTGAAAAAGAGTCAAAAATTATGAAAACACTTTCCCCACACATATCCTTTATTATGATCACCTTAGTCACCTTGGTGGGTTGTGCCGTCGGCCCAAATTTCCGTTCACCAGATATGGCAACACCCGATAACTATACCGCGGCACCCCTGCCCGCCCAAACGGCCAGTTCGCCGTCCGAGAGCACCACCGCACAACGTTTCGCCTTTGCCAAAGACCTGTCCGGCGAGTGGTGGACACTCTTTCGCTCCGATTCACTCGATCGTCTTGTCCGCATGGCACTGGATAACAGCCCAACTCTTATTCAGGCCCAAGCAATGCTTAAGCAGGCACAGGAGGATCTCAATGCCCTGATCGGAACCACGCAATATCCCGCAATGGATGCTGGGCTATCAGTCACACGCCAGCAGATGAATGTGGCTTCATATGGGATTTTGAATGTCCCGAACCCTGGTCCTTTCAACTTGTACAACGCTTCAGTGTCCGTTTCGTACACCATGGACCTCTTTGGGGGAAACCGGCGCGCCCTCGAAGGGTTTAAGGCAAAGGTCGATTATCAGGATTTTGAACTGGAGGCGGCAAGACAGACACTCACTGCAAATGTCGTGACCACCGCTATCATGGAAGCATCGTTACGGGAGCAGATTGACGTAACAAAGGCCATTCTAGTGGCGGAGCAAAGACAATTGGATGTGATTCAGAAACAATTTGAACTGGGCGCGGTATCGAAAACCGAGGTGCTGGCTCAAGAGACGGAACTGGCCATGACCAAGGCGGGAATGCCGCCCCTCGAAAAGCAGCTTGACCTGAACCGTCATGCTCTCTCGGTGTTGATTGGTCAGTTCCCCGGCGATGGGAAGCTGCCTGAATTCAATCTGGAATCATTGCATCTGCCGGAAGAATTACCGGTGAGCCTTCCCTCTCTCCTTGCGCGCCAACGTCCCGACATTCGCGCCTCTGAAGCGCTTCTGCACCAGGCATGCGCGGCAGTCGGCGTGGCGACGGCCAATCTTTATCCGCAGATTACGCTGAACGCCGGTTATGGATTTCAGGCGGTCAGCACCGACATTCTCTTCAATGGAGAAAGCGTGGTCTGGAACCTGAGCGCTGGTCTTTTACAACCGATATTCCGCGGTGGAGCACTCACTGCCAAAAGGCGTAGCGCCATTGCCGCGTATGACCAGGCGGCGGCGCAATACCGTCAGACACTACTGAAGGCTTTTCAGGATGTGGCGGACGTTTTGCGCGCTTTGGAAACCGACGCCCGAACATTACAGGCGCAGGCCGAGGCCGAAGCTGCCGCGAAGTCGGCGTTGGCGTTGATAGAAAAACAATATGAATTGGGCGCGGTTAGTTATCCGGCGCTACTGATAGCCCAGCGTGATTATCAGAAAACACGAATCAATGTGGTTGCCGCGAGAGCGCAACGCTACGCCGACACTGCCGCGCTTTTCCAGGCGTTGGGCGGCGGCTGGTGGAACCGGAAATCTACTTTACTGAAGGCCAAATTTATACAAGAGGAGAATGAAGAATGACTAAGCGAATGATCATCATGCTGATCATTGTCGGTGTGATTTTTGGTGTAATTTTCGGATTTAAGGGCTTCCAATCCTATATGATGAAAAAATACATGTCATCGGCAGCTGCTCCGGCAGTCACGGTGTCTGTAGTCACTGCCGCTACTGAGGAATGGCAGCCGCAAATTTCAGCGGTGGGCAGCTTGAGGGCAGCACGTGGCGTCGATATAGCCAGCGAAGTGGCCGGTATTGTGCAAAACGTAAATTGCAAATCGGGGGATAATGTAAAGACCGGTCAAACGCTTCTGCAGCTCAACGCCGATTCCGACATCGCTCAATTGCAAACGCTTTCGGCAGCCCGCGATCTGTCTCAAAGTGTCTATGAAAGAAACAAGAAACAATTTATCGCCCAGGCGGTCAGTAAGGCTTCACTGGACGCGGATGCCGCCGATTTGAAAGTCAAACAGGCTCAAGTGGCTAATCAGGAAGCTCTTTTAAGAAAAAAGACCATCAGCGCACCTTTCGCCGGATGGTTGGGTATATTTTCGGTTAATCCCGGACAGTATCTGAATCCGGGAGATAAGATTGTCACGCTACAGTCGCTCGATTCGATTTACATTGACTTCTACCTTCCTCAGCAGGAACTTTCCCGCGTTGCCTCCGGGCAGGCTGTTGCCGCCGTCACCGATACATACCCCGATAAAAAATTCAACGGCAGGATTTCCGCCATCAGCCCAAAAGTTGATCCGCAAACGCGTAATGTCCAGATTGAAGCCCTTATTGCCAATCCGCGGCTTGAACTGCTGCCGGGCATGTATGCGACAATCAAGATTCAGGCAGGCAAATCTAATCGTTATCTGACGCTTCCCCGTACCGCGGTGACCTTCAATCCTTATGGCGAAACGGTTTACATCGTGGAGGAGAAAGGCAAGACGAAAGACGGTAAGGCAGCACTGTTCGTGAGACAAACGTTTGTCACGCTGGGATCTTCGCGCGGCGACCAGGTAGCCATCCTTAAAGGAGTTAAAGAAGGTGAACGCGTGGTTACAAGTGGTCAGCTTAAACTCAAGAGCGGCAGCCCGATTGTGATTAATAATCAGGTGCAGCCGACAAGCGACGCCAATACTGTCTCTGCGGAACCTTAATGGAGAAACCAAGATCATGAAATTCACAGACATTTTCATAAAACGCCCGGTTCTCGCCACCGTCTTGAGCCTGTTGATTCTTGTGCTGGGGTTGCGTTCCATTAATCTGCTTCCCGTCCGCGAGTACCCGAAAATCCAGAACGCGGTGGTAAATGTCACCACTGTCTATACCGGGGCCGATCCGGAACTGGTGTCCGGCTTCATCACTACACCGCTGGAAAACTCCATTGCTCAGGCCAATGGCATTGATTACCTCACTTCATCGAGTTCCCAGAGCGTCAGCACTATAACCGCGAACATGCGCCTTAACTACGATGCGAATGTGGCAATTGCCGAAATTAACACTAAGGTCAACGCGGTGCTCAACCAGCTGCCCAAGGAAGCGCAGCAACCGGTGATTAGTATATCCACCGGCGAGGACATCGGTTCCATGATCATAGGATTCTACAGCAAGGATCTGCCCACAAATAACATCACGGACTATTTGATCCGGGTGGTGCAGCCCAAACTTCAGGCGGTGGAAGGAGTTCAAACGGCCGAGATTCTGGGCAAGGAGGAATTTGCCCTGCGAGCATGGCTTGATCCGGAAAAAATGACTGCTCATAATGTGACCGCCACTGATGTTAGCAACGCGCTATCTGTTAATAACTTCATTTCGGCGCTGGGCCGAACCCAGGGACAGATGGTGACGGTAGATATCACAGCGGCTACCGGCTTGCACACGGTAAGCGAGTTTCGCAATCTGGTTATCAAGTCCGTGAATGGCGCCATTGTCCGACTCGGAGATATCGCCAATGTCACCCTCGGCGCGGAAAACTATGATGTGGCCGTGCGCTTCGACGGCAAAGCCGCCGTATTCATGAATATCAAGGTCGCACCCAACGCCAATCTGCTTTCGGTTGCGGATAACATTCGTAAAGTTTTTCCGGCCATTGAGCATCAGTTGCCTCAGGGGCTTGACGGCCGTATTGTTTATGATGCAACCGATTATGTGAACAGCTCCATTAGAGAGGTGGTCATTACGCTTCTCGAAGCGCTGCTCATTGTTACACTGGTTATCTTTTTGTCTTTAGGTTCTGTCCGTTCGGTGATCATTCCCATGGTGGCCATCCCCCTGTCGCTGGTCGGGGCCTTTTTCATCATGCTGGCTCTGGGTTACACAATCAATCTGATGACCCTGCTGGCTCTGGTGCTCGCCATTGGCCTTGTTGTAGATGATGCTATCATCGTGGTGGAAAACGTGCACCGCCACATGGAAGAAGGCGTCCCGCTCATGCAAGCGGCGATGATGGGCGCCCGGGAACTCGGAGGTCCGATTATCGCCATGACCGTCGTGCTGATTGCCGTATATTTGCCTATAGGATTTATGGGCGGCCTCACCGGCACGCTTTTTACCGAATTCGCTTACACGCTGGCCGGCGCCGTGGTTGTGTCAGCCGTCATTGCGCTGACGCTGTCGCCCATGATGTGCTCGCGCTTTCTAAAAGTATCCGGCCCGAATGAGCGGCACCGCTTCACGGAATTCATCGACGGTCAGTTTAACCGACTTCGGAACGGCTATGACCGTCTGTTGCGGGGGGCACTCAATTTTCTGCCAGTTGTTTTGGTGTTTGCCGCCATCATCCTGGGGAGCAATTATTTCCTGTTTGCAAATTCCAGAAGTGAACTTGCGCCTCAGGAGGATCAGGGATTTATGCTGGCCATGCTCACGGCTGCTCCCGATGCCACCATCCAACAAACGAAACTCTATTCACTGCAACTGGCGAAGATCCTGTCGGACATTCCGGAAATCGAGCATCTTTTCCAGGTCGAGGGATTCTTCGGACTCAATTCAGGATTTGCCGGCCTTGTGCTCAAGCCGTGGGATAAACGAACTCGTACGACCAGGACACTGCTACCGGATGTGCAAAATAGAATCGGCCAGATCGCCGGCGCAAATGCGGTGGTTTTTCAGCCGGCGCCTTTGCCCGGCACGGGCCATGGGCTTCCTGTGCAATTTGTCATTGGCACGACAGATTCCTTCACTCGGCTCAATGAAGTTTCGCAGGCATTTCTGGAAAAGGCGCATGCCAGCGGATTGTTCATGTACGTAGATGCCGACCTCAAAATCGACAAGCCGCAGACCATGTTGGAGATGGACCGCGACAAACTAGCCCAGATGGGATTGACTATGCAGGATGTCGGAGCGGCGATGGCTTCCATGCTCGGCGGCGGCTATGTCAACTATTTTAGTATGTCCGGCCGCTCCTACAAAGTGATTCCACAGGTCAAGCAAAGTGAAAGTCTCACTGCGGACCAACTGATGAACTACCATATCAAGACCGCAAGCGGTGAATCCATCGCCGTATCCACCTTTGCCACCCTTAAAACCACCGCGGTGCCCGTATCCATCAATCACTTTCAACAGCTTAACTCCTCCACGATATCCGGTATTCTCACCCCCGGCATCACCCTGGGACAGGGGCTCGATGAACTCAAGACCATTGCCGGGCAGGTGTTGCCCGAGGGTTACAGCATAGACTACGGGGGAGAATCTCGACAGTACTTGCAGGAGTCAAGCGCGCTGTTGGTCACGTTCGCCTTCGCGCTGATCATAATTTTCCTCGCCCTGGCTGCATTGTTCGAAAGCTTTCGCGATCCGATCATTGTGCTCATCAGCGTACCCATGTCTATCTGTGGGGCACTAATTTTCATCAGCCTTGGTATTGGCGAAGCCAGCCTCAATATTTACACCGAGGTAGGTTTGGTGACGCTCATCGGTCTCATCAGCAAGCACGGCATCCTCATTGTGCAGTTCGCTAACGACCTGCAGCGCGAAGGGAAAAGCAAGCGCGAGGCAATCGAGCAGGCTTCGGCCACTCGCCTGCGGCCGATTCTGATGACTACGGCGGCCATGGTGTTGGGTATACTGCCCCTCGTCTTCGCATCCGGCGCCGGCGCGGCGGGCCGCTACAACATGGGTCTGGTGATCACCACCGGCATCGCTATCGGCACACTGTTCACTCTGTTTGTTGTACCCGCAATGTATTTACTGCTGGCTCATAATCTTAATTTAAAAAAAGTTGGTGATAGCGAACCGCAGATGATTCCGGAGACTCCAACTTCTTAGCACGAGGCTATACCGATTTCAAATCAAAGATGATATCAAGGCGACGATGAAGAGGCGACACAGGCGTATGCTATTATACGTCGAGGAGCCGATGAAGAAGCCAACGCCGATAGCGCTTTGATTTGGAATTAGTGTCACGGCTTTTCGAAGTGATGATAATCCTTGGGCTGTTCAAAATTGCCGCCCCAGTGCCAACCGCGTTTGATAAATTCCTGAATTATGGCGTTGTCTGCCGTGAATGTTCCTTTGTTTTGTGGAAGGTATTTTGCGCCTCGGGGCGCGATATGTATCTGCTAATACTACAAATGCCGCTTTAATGAATCAGGATTGTTTAACTATTACTAGTTATAACCTAGCATAAAATTAATATTTTTGAAAATAAGACTTACAGGAAGTAAGCCTGATTCTATAATAACAAAAAGTAAGCTATCAGGTTTTTGCATGTTTCATCCCGTATTCAATAAACTGGCCGAAATTCCGCCTCGCATCTTTGTATTGAAGCGTGAAGACAAGTATTTATTTTTTGATTAATAATTTGGTGTTTCTGATTTTCCCAATATTTTATTTTTTCCCAAATTGCGGACTTGTAGATATAGTCTTGAACAATTCAGATAAGTGTTTTTCACAGT
>CAVQCU010000078.1:0-6363 GCA_963710995.1 uncultured delta proteobacterium | reverse complement strand
GCATCATCCTTATGAGGTGGCCACATTTCGGAGTGATGATATTTATGAAGACGGCAGGCATCCCTCCCAGGTTCATTTTTCTTCAGCCAAGGAGGATGTATTCCGGCGCGATTTCACGGTCAACGGACTTTTAATGGATCCCGCGACCAATGAAATAGTTGATTATGTAAATGGCCGCGCAGATATTGAGAAAAAAATAATCCGCACTATTGGCGATCCCGACAGCCGTTTTAATGAAGATTTTCTGCGAATTCTGAGGGCTATTCGTTTTGCCGCTAATTTGGGTTTTGTTGTAGATCCTGCCACGCAAAGAGCAATAGAAAAAACGCGACGAAGATAAAGCAAATCAGCGCTGAGCGCGTGCAGGAAGAACTGAATAAAATTCTCACGCGCGGCGGATCCCGCTGTGGCTTTGAATTAATGATCAGCACGGGTATTTTGAGGGAAATATTGCCCGAGATAGATAAATTGAAAGGAGTGGAACAACCACCGCGTTTTCATCCTGAAGGCGATGTCTGGCAGCATACCTTGATGATGCTGGAGCTATTGCCTGAAGATGGAGAGACTTATGCAAATCTTTGTCTGGCGTGGGGAACACTTTTACATGATGTTGGCAAAGCTGTCACGCGCAGCGAAGATGAAAACGGCGTGCATTTTTACGGGCACGTTCAGCAGGGAGAAAAAATAGCCGATAATATAATGCAGCGCCTTAAATTTTCCCGCGCTCAGAGAGAAACGGTGCTCAATCTCATTCATAATCATATGGTGTTTATGAACGTCCAAAAAATGCGTCCGGGACGGCTCAAACGTTTTTTGCGCATGCCGGATTTTAATTTGCATTTGGAATTGCATCGCCTTGATTGTCTCGCCAGCCACGGCATGTTGGACAATTATGAATTTTGCCGCGATCAACTTCAGCATTTAGCGTTGGAAGATTTACATCCTCCGCGCTTACTCACCGGTGATGATTTGATTGCTTTTGGATTTACTCCGGGAAAAGTTATCGGTGAAATCCTGCGAGTATTAGAAGATGAGCAACTGGAAGGCAGGATTACCACACCTGAAGAAGCCAAAGATTATGTTCGTGCGAACTGGCAGGCAAAAACATGAGAAATTACCGTCCGATAATATTTTTGTTTTTTATTCTCCTTTTCGTATTGTCATGTTCTCATGATCATCGAACTTTGCGTTTGTCAACGGGGCCGCCGCCTGCCCGGCAAAAGCCGGCACTGGAATCGGTATCTCCGTCAGTCGCGAAAAAACCGGCACTGGAGTTGATGGGATATACAATTCAAGCAGGAGCATTCAAAAAGGTGGAAAACGCGGTGCGCTTAACGGAAAGACTAAAAAATAATCATGGTCTGGACGCCACATATTTCCTGGCATCCGACAAACTATTTAAAGTTCGTTTCGGTAATTTCACCACAAAGGAAAAAGCCAGACAAAGAGCTCAAAGCCTGAAAGGGGCAAAGATCATCGAAGAATTCTACATTGTCCAACCGGAAGATTACTCAGTCGCCAGGCAAAAGAAATACGGTACAAATTACCTGCGGGAAGCTTTAGTTAAAACTGCTCAGGATTTTATCGGAGTCCCTTATCTATGGGGCGGTGCTTCTTCCGATAACGGATTTGATTGCAGCGGATTGACAATGACCGTGTATCAATTAAATGGTCTGAATTTACCTCGTAACTCAGCAAGGCAATTTGAAGTCGGCAGTTCGGTGGACAGCATCAGTGATTTACAGAGGGGTGATTTAGTATTTTTTTCGGCGAGATGGAAAAATTGTATTTCGCATGTGGGAGTTTATATAGGGAATGGTCAATTCATCCATGCTTCATCACGGGGTAAAAAAATTCGTATCGATTCCCTGTCTACGGCTTACTTTACTAAACACTATATTGGTGGGAAAACTTATCTCTAAATAAAAAAATCTAATTAATTTTTCGCCAAGTTCAAAAATAATTAGTTTGGAAAAATATTTTTAATTTTCCAATTTTCCATTTCCTCTGTTTTATTCGTGAAACTCAAAATAAGTTTATATGAATTATGCGTAGCATTCATTTTTATGATAGTCGGGAAACCAGCTACAGATCAGGCTTTCATCACTTATCTGGAGAAAATAAAAAATGTTCAGCGTTTTATTTCCGGTTACCTGATTCTTATTTTTATAAAATGAAGAGCCGTATGCTGTAAAAAAATAAATAAAAATATTTGATATTTTTTTATAGTTTTTGTTGACGTAATGATAAAAATAATGTAAAATTATTCCATAAGACGGTGTATGAAGTATTTTAATACAATAATTTTGACAAAGGAGGCTTCACCTAATGGCAACAGCAAAGAAGAAAGTTGTAAAGAAAAAAGCAGCTCCAAAGAAGAAAGTTGTAAAGAAAAAAGCAGCTCCAAAGAAAAAAGTAGCAAAAAAGAAATAGAAAAATTTTAGTTGTTTAAGTTTTAAGAGGTTGAGGTTAAAAGAAACGTAATTAATTATTTACACCGCGCTTCAAACATCATGGCGGTAACTGTTTCATGTAACGGTTACCGCCATAATTTTATACTAATTCTAAATTAAGGTGCTATTGTTGATGTCAGCGAAGCACGGCGCATAACCTGAAGGTCAAGCGTGCCGGGGTTGTCGGCTCTATATCATTTTTACATTAGAAACGGTATTAGGTATGCCTGCCATTTGTATAAATGCGCCATTCTATTTTCTTAGCGAACTGATTTCGCTGTCTTTCAATCCCGCGGTTTGGAATCCCCCGGCTCCAGCCGGAGGGGGCTCCACTTGCTACTGTTTCCGCTGGACTTAAATTTCTTTCACCGTTGCTTTTTGGACAAAATTATGTCAACGTGGAACGCGGAGGTGTCCATTTCTTAAGGGCAGAGCATTAACTCATATTTTTCTAAATATTTAAAGATAAGGGCGGATGAAACTCATGCTAGAATTAAAAAAATTATATTTTACATACAGGATGATAATATCGACAATGGTGCCCAGCGCAATATCATTGACGGCATAGATTTCACTTGACCAAGCTTATGAGCCTCGGACTTACTTACGATCAAGCAGTCAATAGGATTATTCAAGGCTTCCTGAAATAAATATAAAAATTCGCCTCTATATGTGATTAATACCATTTCTAAATCAAAGATGATATTGAGGCGGTTAGGCGGAGGCGACGAGGCGTATTGTACACGCGTGAACTTCAGGTTATACGTTGAGGAAGTCGACAACAACGCCAACAAAAATAGCGCTTTGATTTAGAATTCGTATAGCTATTAGTATTGGATTCTAGCGTTAAGGAGCAGTTAAAGATGATAACAAAAAATAGAAGCAGGGTTGGATTCAAAAATTTACTGGTAACAGGCGGCTGCGGATTTATCGGCAGTAATTTTATCCGTTATTTAATGGACAAGGGCGATTTCTCTGGCAGAATAATTAATGTGGACAAATTAACTTACGCGGGCAATCCGGAAAACTTGGCCGGCATTGCTTCTGATTTTGCTTCCGGATATATTTTCCAAAAAGTGGATATTTGTGATGCCGCTAAATTGGAAGAGGTCTTTTTGCAATATGATGTTGATGCCGTCTGCCATTTTGCCGCCGAATCGCATGTTGACCGCTCTATAAAAGATCCGGGGAGTTTTATCCAAACCAACATTATCGGAACTTTTAATCTTTTGGAAATAGCCAAAGCCCGCGGAAATAAATTCAAACTCTTTCACCATGTCAGCACTGACGAGGTTTATGGCAGTCTCGGAGCCGAAGGTCTTTTCCGCGAAGATACACCGTATCGTCCCAACAGCCCATATTCCGCGTCCAAGGCTGCTTCCGACCATCTGGTGCGCGCTTATTATAAAACTTTCGGCATGCCCGTAACAATTTCCAACTGTTCCAATAATTACGGCCCTTACCAGTTTCCGGAAAAACTAATTCCGTTGATTGTTCTCAATGCCCTTGAAGGAAAGCAACTTCCTGTTTACGGCGATGGAAAGAATGTTCGCGATTGGCTTTATGTTGAAGACCATTGCGAAGCCATCTGGACAATTATGACTTCCGGAAGAACCGGAGAAACATATAATGTCGGCGGCAACGCGGAAATTGAAAATATTTCCATCGTGCAAATGATCTGCGATATTCTCGATGAGATCAAACCCGCGGCGGATGGAAAGCCGCGGCGCAAGTTGATTACTTTCGTCAAGGATCGTCCCGGCCATGACCGTCGCTACGCGATTGATTTTGCCAAACTAAATAAAGAGATGGGCTGGTGTCCACGAGAATCATTTAAATCCGGTCTGCACAAGACTGTCGAATGGTATTTGAATCAGAACAAGTGGGTGGAAAATATTAAAACCGGCGCTTACCAGAAGTGGATTGAAGAGCAATACGGTTCATAGCATAATGAGACCCAAGCTTCAGAAACAAAGTGCACTGAAGCTTGCAGGTCGAATTATCCCTTGTGCGAAGCACATAGGGATCGCAAAGCAGAGGATCGAAGACCCGCAGTAAAACCGATTCATATAAACAATGTTATGTGTTGAAGAGGATTGAACATGGATCCAGTCTCCACCGAATTAACAAAGGAAGGCATTTCCAGTGCCGTGGAAGCAGCAAAGGAGTTTTTGTCTAAGCTTTTGGGTCCAGCGGCCGAAGAAGTTGGCCTTTTGCTTCAGGATCAGATCAAGCTTTATAGGTTCAAAAACCAGTTGCGAATCTTGGCGAAGGCAGAAGCCATGTTGTTGAAAGCAGGGCGTACCCCAAACGCCGTCCCTTTTCGGACATTGCTCCCAATTCTTGAAGCTGCCGCCTCAGAGGACGATGAATCCCTCTCTAATAAGTGGGCCGCGTTGTTGGCTAACTCGGCGGCTAAAGCTGGGGACTACGCGTCACACCCGAGTTTTCCCCGCATCCTTTCTGAGATCGCACCGATCGAGGCTCGGTTCTTGGATTCTCTCTTGAACAAAGGCGGAGAGACTGATTGGAACTCCTTTCGGACTGAAGTAGCGAAGACACTCGACGTGACTGAGGATGCTATCGATCAATACTACGGCAATCTGTTCAGGCTGGGTCTCGTCAGAATTACCGCAAAAGAAGGGGTTCCTAAAGGCGTAGTTCAAGTAGGACCGTTCGGAAAAGCTTTCTTGTCAGCGTGTACTCCACCACAGAGCGAGGACAGATAACCCAGCGTTGCACCGGATCGGCGGGAAAGGGCGCCCGCCTCCCGGTGAACTCGGCGTTATGTCTCACCTTTACTCTTCCACCAGTCCAGCCATATGATGTAAAGAATCATAAAGATGCTATAGATCGCTGAAGGTACTGCGGCTTCCTTTGCAAACAGCGCAATGGACAATCCTCCCGAAATGCCCTGATTTTTTAAAGTTCCCTGAAGAACCAGACTGATAATATTTCTTTTATCCACCTTAAAAATGATGCCGATTTTTTGAATGGCCCATCCCAAAAGAAACGTCGTGGCAAACGCTATCCCTGCTACAGGAATAATCGTAAGTGGCTGACTAAATATCAGATCCCTGTTCACTCCGATAATGGAATACAAGACGATAAAAAACCCCCAGTTGGTCAACAAGCCGCGCACCGGAGCGAGCCGGTCCTGCCAGTTGAAATAGATTATCATCCGGGATAAAACCAGCGGCAGTACAATGAGTAAAAGCATGATGCGGACAAGTTTATAGGGATCGTCAAAACCTGTTCCGATGAATATCCAGAACATTAGCGGCATAATCAGCAAAGCAGCGAGATAGGAAGCTACGGTGCCCGAAAGCGTGGAAGAGACATTGCCTTCGAGAATGGCCGTGAAAGGAATGACAGCCACCGCCGGTGGCACCGCCGCAATCAGGACAAATCCTATCCACAGATTATGATCGTCAATCAGCAAAGCCGACAAAAGCAGAATTGCGCCGCTCAGAATCACATAGGTCATCAGAATTCCGGCAAGCGAAGGTTTAAGAATCGCGCGAGGCTTAAGGAAATAGCCATTGGAAACATTGATCGTCGCCAGCATCATCACCAGCGCCAGAGCGGGCATCATCAATAAGCAGTACAGGTAACTGAACGGGTGCCACAATAAAAAAACGTATTGCTAGATGTACCGCATCGTGCCCCGGATTCAGGTTCAGGAACTCGCCGCGCGTCTGGCCTCCGAGGATGCCAGCCGGATACAGATCGTCGACGTCCGCAGCCACGGCTATTACGACGAGGATCAGCCCGCATCAAGAATTCGATCCGCATCGAGCCCAACAACCTTGAGGAGGAAATCAAGAACCTTCCCAAGGACAAGGACATTTATCTTTACTGTACTTGAGCGCGCGAAGCGACCAGCGCCCGGGTGGCGCACCTGCTGCGG
>CAVQCU010000077.1:0-9985 GCA_963710995.1 uncultured delta proteobacterium | reverse complement strand
ATAAAATCAATAACTTACACAATAAAGCCATTTTCCGTGTTCATTCGTATTGTAATTTTCTCCCCACTCTCTCCCCACTTTTTAATTTTTACTAGTGTTACATTTTAAATAACATTATACCGTCAATTTGTCAAAAACTGTATTGGCACTTTTTAATTTTTCCTATAAAAAGGGGCGGGTTTTAACGCCTGCCCACGGTTATTTAATTCTGTGGATTACACCTACAACTCCACAACATTTGGCAGTCGTCTGAATTAAAGATTACTATTTGAAAGGTGCAACGAGAAGATAAGCAGGCAGTTACTGTTACTAACAATACTCCCTCCCGAGCATCTTTCCCAGGAGGGAGTATTTAAACGTATTGCCTGCTTATAAAAAGAGCGGTGAACTGCTATGGCAGACCGGCAGCGTAATGGAGAATATTCATATAGAGATTATGTGCGTTGGGTTGGGGATTTTGATAAATATCAGAGGTAATGCCGCCATAAAGAATGAAGCCGGTGCCCTGCACTGCCGAAGAGAGGCAGAACAGCGTGGCATCATCAGCGCTCACGATGATATTGGTGAGACCTGTTCCGACGACCCTGTTGTGTCCGAAGTGAGTTCCGGTGTATGTAGTCCCTGCCGGCAGGAAGGGGCCGTTGAATATGGGGTTCAGCGGGTCAACCGCATTTGCAGTATCAGTAAAATAATTATACTGAATAAGGACGCCAAAAGGAGCGGTCACATCGTCGGCCCATGTTGCTGCATTGATATACAGTCTTCCCCCGTTGGTGACCCAGTTTTCGATTGCCGTTATATGTGCCGTTAAATAATTGACAAGCAGCAACTCGTCACCATCACTTCCTTCCAGATAGATGAATTTATAGGGACTGCCTGGAGCGAAGGCGGTTCCTGTTTCAGTAGATATATCCAACTGATCCCATTTTCCGGCACCAAAGACCTGGTTCATGCCATCCTGATATGTGGAAATTGCACTCCAGGGCCCGCCGTTTGATATGATCATTGCTGCTGAGTTGCCCACCGTCAGGGTAAAGGCCTGAGTCACAACGTCTCCATTTATATTGCTGGCAGTGATGGTCAGGGGATAAGTACCGCTGCTCCCGGATGCCGGTGTGCCGCTCAGGACGCCTGTCGCAGTGTTGAAGGTCACGCCTGACGGTAGCGATCCGGTTAGAGCAAGCGAGGGGGTTGGGTTGCCGGATGCCGTGACGGTAAAGGTTCCGGCTACTCCTACAGTAAAGACAGAACTGTCCGCACTAGTGATTGCGACTGCCGATGGACCATTACCACCGGGGGCGCAGGAGCAAATCAGCAACATAAAAAAAACTATCATACCAACTGAAAAAAACTTATTTTTCCAACAAACTGTGCTTTTCATAGTTTACCTCGCTTCAATAATATAATTTTGATAGAAATTTATATTTAAAATTGAATTATTCTAGAAAATTAATTCTTGTATGTCAAGAATATTCTGGCCATAAAATATGGAGCGAATTGTGTTTATTACTGATTGAAAGAAAGTATATATGTAAAAAATCATAAATGCTCACTTACAGGAAGAAGTGCTTGTTGAGTTCACCTATGAGTCAACACATGCTACTTGAAAAATAATTTAAAAATTATCATTTAAATTGTTGTATCCGCAAAATTGGATCATCTCGTTAAAAGATGGGAGATACCCATCCTTATTGGTTCCTTATTTTGATAAATGACAACCAGAAACCATGTGATCACTATGTTGCATTTTTTTACGTAATATTGACCTTAGATTAACTGCAATCAATTCTGCCAAATCTTGTTTTTCAACACTCATCTTTAGGCCATTGACTATCGGTTCAAGGCTTGCTTTAACTTCATCATTAGGGCCGGGCAATGAAATAATTAACGTGCCGTTATATTCACCTACCGCAATTTTTACACCATTTTTAACATGTCTTCCGGTTCCGATTTTAAAATGGCAAATGTAAGGTGTTGCTGCATCAGGATCTATCTCTTTCATCGCTTCTACCGTTTGATCTTTATCCTCAGCGCCCACTCCTCCAGTCGTAATAATAACGCTATACCCTCCCATTGCCGCAGCTTCCCTTAATTTTGCAGCGATAAATAAATTGTCGTCCTTTAAAACTTCTCCTTGGAAGACTTTATATCCTTCATGTTCAAGATAATTCTTTATTGTGGGGGTATTTGTATCTTCGATCTCTTTATTCGCCACTTCTGCTCCAGTGGAGAAAACAATCACTCTCTTTGAGAGTTTTTGTTGGATTTTTTGCGCCATATCCTCTGAGCGCTTCAAACTTTGCTGTATTTCATCATCGTCAAGAGCAATCCAACCTAACATACCGGCTGAACGGATAGAAGTAGCATCAGTGACTCTAACCCCTGGCAGTTCTGCCAGCCTTTGCAGCAACTCTTTCTTTTTACCTACGATGTTGTAAGCATCCACGCACCCCTTCAGAATGTCGATTGTTAGGACGTTCTCTCTGAGATCAGAGACAAAAACATCATTTTGTTCCATAGCCAGCACATCCGCGATAGTGGCAGCGATATCATTAAGATTTGCTTTCTGAAGAGAAATTGGCTCAATGGTCATTTCGGTTTTGTTCAGTAGGTCCCATTGCGGTTTTATCATTTTTTGCTCCTCATTTCGTTTCCTCTGGCTGAGTCCTCTATTCTTTTATTGCCTCGAACCCCTCCTCAACACGGGATCGGAATCCCTTCCTTGGAGTCATATTTGTTCGGGATCAATACCCCGCTGTCTCAGCCATTTAGGCAGGCATTCGGTATCAACCTTTCTACTTACCTCCGGCGCCAGTTTCTGCAACAGCTCGGCCATAGACGGGCTGCAGGTGATGTAACCGAAACTGTCATCGAAGGCGATGACCTTATCTGTGCCGGCGGCTTCACATGCGCGTTCTACGGCCTCTGCAAGTGTTTCGGTTTCCTCGGCCATGTCCATGAAACTGGCATTCGCCGGGTCTTTCCTCAGGCTCTCAGCCTGACTTGCATTCGCAACAAAAGTGGGTCTCGTAATGGCGATATCCGACCATGGTATGCCGGGCATCGACTGGTTGACGACTGCAGCTTTTATGGCAGGATGCGCGAGCATAATTTGGTCCATGGTTTCTTCATCGCCGCTGGCTATCTTTGAAAGAAGAGCAAAATATCCAAGAGCTGCATGATTAGACAGGTCATAGGCATCGTAGAGTGAGTTTTCGAAACAGCCGAAAACTACTCCCCCGGCATGAAGATAGTGTGCCCATCTCGGCCCGTCTATAACCACAACGCACTCATCGATTTCCGAGAAGAGCTTCAGCACTTTCCCATAGTCCCTCATCAGGTCCACTGATATTTTACGGCCCAACCGGTCGAGATCATTATCAGCGTCAACCCCGGTGATCCCTGCCGGGGTCATGCGCAGAAAGCAGCCGAATGCGAATTTTTTCTGAACAAATGTCGATTTAAAGATAGACCTCTGAATAAAATTGGCGCTACGGCTGCCGAAATTGCAGTGAAACAATGACCGGACCTCGTAGCGGGCAAATGACATGACAAAGGCCTTCAAGACACGGTCGATCATACGGTAAAAATACAAGTCCCGCTGCTCGTCATGGCTCGCATGGATGATCCAATCGGCATCATACACCTTGGCTAGGCCGTATAACGTGCCGATTTCCGTCTCAATGGGAACGCCTTTGTCGAATGCGTGAGTTCCAGCTACCTTGCCGTCGAATGCGGCAAGGAGGTCAAAGTGTTTGATTATCTCATCGGCTTCCTTTGTGTGCATGCCACCTGCTACCCGCAGGCGGATGTCTGTGCAGCCTGTCCTTTCCCGGACGACATCCTTGATGGTTTTTATCATTTCGCAGTAGTGTTCTCCGCCGAGGAGATAGTAGCCGTGCTCCGCGCTCAATATATTGACGGAATCACCAGGCTTTATCATGGTCATGTCGACATTCGCCATGGCCTTTTCCGTGGCCGACCTGATTTGTGCGATCCCTTCTTTTTGCAAATATCCAGGTTTGATTGAGGGAAAAAGTTCCACAACACTTTGTGAAAACATGCCGGGCAGATCGGCGCAGTACACATCTACTTTGGGGGCATATCTGGAATCCATCATTTTGGGAGGAGTCATATTTTTACTCAACATCTCTCTCGCCCCCCTTTATTTTATTTCTATATATTCCCTGGTCTTCCTCAATGAAATAACCTGGATTGCTCTTGGCCACGTCATCCGGAATATCCCACATGGAGAGGCACTGCTTATACCACCGGTTATTAGCAGGTGGTTTCAGTTCGATTCCATTGGCATTCAACAGTCTTTGTATCGCACCCATGCAGTATATACCGCAACCTGTTCGTACCCCGGTCATGACGGATATATCTTCAGGTGTCCTGGCCCCATTCAATATGGCTGCGGCCGCTTCCTTTACGGGGGTCATTGTGCATGCACAGATCATCTGTTCCGGGAAGAGATCGGCCTTGGCGCAAATTTCTTCAATAGCCATTTCATCTGCAGTGTCAATATCCGTGATAACCATGAGCGGTTCTGATCGTTCCACCATGAGAACGGCTTCGTTTGGGCAGACATCCTCGCATTTGCAGCAGGCCCGGCAGAGATTTTCGTCAACGAATGCCTTCTTCTCAAGAATGCTGATAGCCCCTGTGGGGCAGATGGACTCACACAGACGGCAACCTATGCACTTTTCCTTATCCACATGGGATAGATAGTTTACGATCTTCATAATTTATGATCTCCTTTCCGTTTGTTCGGATGGGAAAAAACACATTAATTTTAAAGGCCACGATAATAAGCTTTCAAGTATCCGATATACATGCGACCTCTAAGCGCATATTGAGCAGGGGTGCATCAACTATCGACCTTCCGACATCCAAAATGTCGATATCCATCGACTTCAAGTAATCGATGTCCGCCAAAAGGATATTGCCACCGAAAGCAATCTTCACACTGCTTCTCAAACCCAGACCATCAAGCCGGTTAGTTACTTTCATTACATCCTGCGGCAGACCTGTATCAATGAAAATGATGTTGGCGCCGCATTTGACTGCATCACAAGCCTCTTGAGCAATGTCATGATACCGGCCTTTGATTTGCACTACTTTCACGTGACCGGTCAAGCTCGAAACTGCTGAAAGGCTTGCCCTGATCCCTCCCAGCATCTCAATGATATTCTTGTCCAAGTATACAAACGGTTCTTGGGTGATGCGAAAGGCTCCGCCACCCACTTTCACAGCCCTGCGGATGGCATCTTTTTGCGATGGCGGCATTTTCTTCCAAGCTCCGCACACAATCTGCGGTCTTTGTCCGGCTTTTTCAATGAATCTGCTAACGGCAGTGGCAATGCCTGATGGCTTAGCAATGATCCCCAGCAGCACCTCTTCTGCCATTGCGATTTGTTTTGGACTGCCACTGAATCGTGCCACCTCGTCTCCTATTTTAACCAAGGAGCCTACTCCAAGGATGAAGTCCATTACTAATCCCAGTCCTTTTGCTTCGTCTACCGCTGTATCGGTTTCAGAGATTACACCCTCATCATCTGCTATGATGCTGGCAGTAACATTCCTATTCGCTACGTTACTGAGGATCTCATCTCTCAGGTTAAGATTACGGTGTTCGTTCATTGACTTACCCCCAATATTTGTAACACATATTAATTTAGAGTTCAGTAGTTTTTTGATTATTACGGATTGAAAGGTTGCATCTTCGTCGAGATTGATGTTCTGTGGAGTACAGGAAGAAGGAAATAAGAAATATTCTATACTTTGAAAGAAGCGAAAACGTTAATTGAAAAATGGCGCATGGAATACAATACGTTCAGGCCACACAGTTCTTTGAATTACCGTCCTCCAGCGTCAGAGGCGTACCTGAATTGAGAAATAAAAAATGCCTGAATCCTAACTTAACATGTGGTACAAGGATTTGGGGCAGGTCACGCCTTTAAGTTGCGTTTGTTCCCTCATAGTAGGACTGCCCCTGCGGCCTTTGCCTGATTTATCGATGGGGTGAGAGCTTCCCAAATGCAAAGTGTGTTTGCCGAATTTTCGTCCTAATTCATCTGCCACATTGTAGAGGTCTCTTATCTTTTCCGCCTGCAGGGGATTATCAAAAAGAGAGTATTGAACACTGGCATCCGGCTCCAGATTGAGAAGAACAACTCCGGTAGCGCGGTAAATATCTTTTGGACAATAGCAGGAATCAAAAAGATCATGAATGACACCCGAAAATTCGAGAGGGAAAGCGCAGGGACGAGAGAGCTTTGCCTCACTGCCGGCTGTGTTGAAATCATTTTTTTTGAGAAAGACGACAATTTTATTTGGCGCTAATGAATAGCGCCGGGCCTTGATACATGCTGATTCCATATTACGCATGAGATGAGCAAACAGATATTCGGCGTTGGAAGTCGGTGGCGCGAATGTTTTCGTCTTGCTGATCGAGGCATAAGAGCTTTTTTCTTCTGTAGTCACAGGATAAACCGATTCTCCGCGTAACTCCTGCCAGATTTCCACTCCTGGCTTGGTAAATTTATCTCTCACTTTCTTTTCCGGCAATTGTGCGAACTCTAAAGCGCAGTGAATGTGCATCTTTGCCAGATAATTGGTTGTAGCATTGCCGATGCCCCAAACTTTCTCTACTGGAAGATTACGGAGATATTCGGCAATGTCTCTCCCTTTGATTATTGTTATTCCTGCCGGTTTCTGATGCTTGGAAGCGACTTTAGCTAACACTTTGGTGATGCTCAGGCCCACCGAAACAGTTATACCTAATTCTCTTTCGATCTCCTTTTTCATATTGAAGATAATTTCTTCATAAGATGAACGCAGGGCACGGCGCATGCCGGTAATGTCGGCAAAAGCTTCATCTATAGAATATTCTTCCACATCGGGTGTAAAGCGCCGCATGATACTGAACATTCGCTGTGAAAATAAACTGTAGGTTTCATAATCGGAAGGAAGAACAATTAATTTTGGACATATTTTCCTTGCTTCATGGAGAGGAACACCTCGTTTGATGCCTAATTTCTTGGCGGGATAGCTGGCGCAGGCGACAATGCCGCGTTCGCCTCCCGTAATCAGCGCCTTGCCTTTAAGCTCTGGGTGGATTGCTTCTTCGCAGGAAGTGAAAAAAAGCGTCGCCATCGATATGAACTATTGCCCGCGGCCAAGAATGCAGACTGAATATTTGATTGCTCATAGAAAACTCTGATTAATAAAGATTGATGTTAGCAAACAGGTAAACGACAGTTTTGTTACTTGTGGTATTTACGGACGACCGCCGTAATAACTCCGGCAATCCTTAATTCTTCCTGCGGACTGGTTGGCGGATACTTCGGGTTGGCAGCTTCTAAAGTCACCTTTTTACATTTTTTACGAAAATATTTCATCGTCCAGTTACCGTCCACTTCTGCCAAAATTATATCCCCGTTTTTTGGTTCTCGGCCTCGCTCCACAATAACCAGATCTTTTTCCTTTATTCCTTCGCCAATCATGGAATCACCGGTAACAGAAAGAACAAATGAAGCTTCTGGATGATTTATGAGATATTCATCAAATGATATTGTATCTCTAAGTTCTTCTTCCGCAGGTGAAGGGAACCCGGCAGCTACATTACCTACAATGGGAAGGTTGAAAGATAAATGCACAGGTTTTAGAAATCCTTTTGCATCTTTTTCTAAAGAGCCTTTATCCAGCAGTTTCTTAATCCAGTACTCAGCCGCACTTTTAGCTTTAACGCCCAAAAGAGGCAGCATTTCCGAATAGGTGGGCATTCGTCTCTGTTCTTTAAAGAACAAGGCAAACTTTTGCTCAACAGCATTGATGGTTATTCTTCCCTTCATGGAAACGGTATATAGGACGAACGTCCTGTTGTCAAGATTAATTTAATTTATCAATAGAAAAGAAATATCTTCCGACACCCCGCCATGACCTGATTTCACAACAGGCCGACGTATGAGCCTCTACTCACCCCACCCATGAAAGTATTACACGCTTCCAGAAAAAAGGATGCCTTGGATTGTATGCTGCAATCTGATTGATTTTTGTCTAATACAAAAACCGAGGCCGGGAAAATTTCAAAAAAATTTTGGGAATATGGGGAGAAATGCGGCTGGTAAGTTGGTGTGACTTACTTCCTTGAAATGTTGTTTTTACAATTTTATTCCACAATGCCAACGCGGAAAGCGGCCTTTATCGGACCCCCCCCTTCAGGTGAGAAAATTACATGAGATAGAGATACTGAAACAGAAGTTCAGTTGGATGGCAAAGGGTCCAGCCCTCCATTGTAGCTCTCCCAGCGGGGATTGTTATGGAGCAGCCCCATTTGTGGTTTGACGATTATAACGAGTATTATCCCCATAATGGGTTGAAGATGAAGTCACCAAGGGAGCACAAGATGACCATCGGGTAATCCGAGTCCAAAGAGCCTTTATTTCCATTGCAGGCTGGTGCGAGATGTGCCAGCCGGTAGTAGATATGAAATCAAACTGAAAGGAGAATACTATGTTGTGGACAATCGCTGTAATACTGATAATTTTGTGGGCACTCGGATTGGTGTCTGGCTATACGCTAGGTAATTTTATTCATGTCCTGCTGGTCATTGCCATTATCGTTGTGGTGATACAAGTCATTCAGGGGCGAGAATTGACATAAATGATTTTCTAATTTGAATGTGCCCGGGTAGTTATATTAACATTGCCATCTAAAATAGAGGAGAAAAAAATGAAAAAATATATATCATTGACGAGTACTAATGGTATTTGTATTAGCCTTGTTTTCGGGCTGCGCCACTATGCAAACATGGCCGGATAATCAAAGAAGTGCGGAGAACAAGATGATTGTAATCCAGGAGAAAATTGGTGATGGGCTAAAAACCGGTGCGCTTACCCCTGATCAGTCACAGATGTTTCTGACGACACTGAAGGGTATTCGAACAGATTATGAGGCTCTGAGAGACAAAGTGGTCTCCAGGGATGAATGGGATAGTCTTCTGGGAAGACTTGATGTGCTTAGAGATGAAATAAACAGAGCGCTTGGCCGGTATGCAAGCACTGAAGAACCAAAGAATGGGGACAGGATTGTCGCACTCCAAGGAAGAATTGATGATGGAAGAATCAATGAGCGCTTTCCTCTGACAGAGGGGCGAGAATTTCAATCCAGGCTGGATTCTATTCGTGGTGATTATTTGCGGATGACGGAAGGAGGCAGATACGCCACGCGCGACGAGAGAACAGACATTTCCCGTCGGCTTGACTCATTGGAAACGGATATTAACCGGTTCCGGTAGAATTTTTCACAAAGTCGAAAGAGACCGTATTCCTGCTGCCGGTTGGTGCGAAGTGCTCAAGCCGGTAGTGGGAATAAAGCCATACGTGGTGACAACTGAAAAAGGGGAGCGAGATGAAAACATACACATTGATAGGCATTGTCCTTATTGTGGTCGGAATCATCGCTCTTGCTTATCAGGGCATCACCTACACGACCAGGGAGAAGGTCGTCGATATAGGTCCCATCCAGATGACTGCCGATAAGACAAAAACAATTCCGCTTCCGCCGATCGTTGGAGGAGTTGCGCTTTTGGGCGGTATCATACTGCTGGTTGCGGGAGGCAAGAAAAGCTGATTAGAGGCAAAACATTAAAAGGTATAGGAGACAATAAAATGAAAAAATTATTTTTGGGAACATTGTTTTTTGCGTTGTTAATTGTATTACCTATTCCAGCCATGGCCGGGGTAAATGTTAACGTTAATATTGCTCTGCCTCCGCCCATCGTATTTGCAGGACCACCGGAGATGGTAGTGCTGCCGGAGACGAATATTTACGTAGTCCCTGACTCAGATGTTGATATTTTTTTCTATGGTGGCTGGTGGTGGCGTCCGTGGGAAGGACGCTGGTATCGCTCGCATTACTATAACTCAGGTTGGGGCTACTATCAAAGTGTTCCATCTTTTTATGCAGGCATACCCTCAGG
>CAVQCU010000076.1:0-11561 GCA_963710995.1 uncultured delta proteobacterium | reverse complement strand
AATGTTATTGTGACGCCTTGGTTCCCATTACGTATTGCTAGATGTTGATGAGGGTGACCTTTTAGAATACATGATCACTCAAGAGCGGACAAAAGTCATCCTCATTTATATGGAAGGAGTGCACGAAGGAGAACGGCTGGTTGAAACACTCAAGCGCGCGACCAAAATAAAACCCGTCGTCATAATCAAGTCGGGAAGGTCAACGCGGGGAGCTATGGCAGCAGCATCGCATACAGGATCTCTAGCTGGTTCCGACACCGTGTTTGATGATATAATTAAGCAATGCGGGGCGCTGCGGGCGGAAAGCATGACGGAAGCTTTTGAGTGGAGCAAATTTCTTGCCCACAATCCTCTGCCGGCGGGTGAAAACACTGTCATTATTACCAATGGCGGCGGAGCCGGAGTTATGGCCACTGACGCCTGCGAAAAGTATAATGTAAAATTGTATGATGATGCCAACCATTTGAGAACAATTTTTTCGCCGGCCACACCGGAGTTCGGCTCGACAAAAAATCCGATAGACATAACCGGTCAGGCTAAAGCTGAAGATTACATAAAAGCTTTTGATGCGGCGCTGCACGATCCTGAAATTCATTCCGTAATCGGCGTGTTTTGTGAAAGTTCTCTATTTACCAATAAAGATTTGGACATGGCCGTGGAACAAAACTACCGGCAATTTAAAGCTGCCGGCAAGCCCATTGTCTTTGGTTTATTGGGAGGTGAAACAGTTGATGAATATGCAAGCGAAGCGCGACGGAAAAATATTCCTGTTTATGAAGATGTCTATGCAGGCGTGGGGGTTCTGGGCGCGATGTATTCCTATAAAAGATATGCTGAAGAAAAAGAAGATGAAGTTGCCGATTTTAAATTTGATGTAGCGGCCGTTGACAATATTGTTGAAAATGCCCGCAAAGCAGGCCGGTCTTTTTTACTTGCCCATGAAGGGCAAGAGGTGATGAAGGTTACCGGCATTGCTGTTCCTAAAAGCCTGATTGCCGTAAATATCGAAAGCGCTGTCAAAAGTGCCACAGCCATTGGTTATCCAGTAGTCATGAAAGTTGTTTCCAAAGATATTTTGCATAAGAGTGATGCCGGCGGAATCGCTCTTGATCTGGTAAATGACGAGGAAATAATTTCCGCCTACGAAGCAATTATGCGCAATTGCCGCGCTCATGTGCCCCTCGCGGTCATTGAAGGCGTGGAAATATCAGAAATGGTCCAACCCGGAACGGAAATGATTGTCGGGGCAAGAATCGACGATTCTTTCGGTCCGACTGTGATGGTTGGTTTGGGCGGCATTTACGTGGAAGTAATGAAGGATGTTTCTTTCCGTGCCACTCCTCTGGGAAGGCGGGAGATAATGGCGATGATCAAAGAAATTCGCTCTTATCCTTTGCTTTTAGGAGTGCGCGGCGAAAAGACGCGTGATATAAACGCTCTCATGGATACAATAATCAAGATCGGGGCGGTAATCCGCAATTGCAAAGGAATCTCCGATATTGAAATTAATCCCCTTGTCCTTTATGAACAAGGTATGGGCGCAAGGGCTGTGGACGTAAGGATAATACTTTCAAAATAAGAGAGGTGAAATAAATGGATAAGCTAGTGGTCACATCAATGCGACAGGGCGCGGGCAAAACCAGCGTTATTATTGGCCTGGCTAAAGCACTGAATAAGAAAGCCGGATATATGAAGCCCTTTGGTGAAAGGTTGATTTACCGCAAAAAGAAGTTGTGGGATTATGATGCCGCTTTGATAGCCAATATCTTTGGCATGGAAGAAAGCGGCGAAACTATGAGCATCGGCTTCCATCCTTCCAAGCTTATGTCCATGCTGGATGAAGAAATGACCAAGCAAAAGTTGTTTGAGCTTATGTCCAATGCCTGCAATAATAAAGACATCGTTTTTATCGAAGCGGGAAAAGATATCACCTACGGCTCATCCGTTTATCTGGATGCCCTCTCTTTGGCGCAATATTTAGATGCCGGTTTACTGGTAGTGGCCAGCGGCAATGAGGACACAATTTTCGACGACATTATCTTCTTTAAAGAAGCGTGTCCAGATGGAGAAAGTAACGCTGCAGGGAATCATCATCAATAAAGTCGCCAACATTAGTGAATTCAATGATATTTACCTGCCAAAAATAAAACAATTGGACGTAAACGTGTTAGGCGTGATTCCCTATTATAAAGAATTGCCTTTCTTTTCCGTTAACTATCTGGCTGAGCGGTTGTTTGCCAAAATTATTGCGGGAGAAAATAACTTAAACGGCATAGTGGAGAATGTATTTATCGGCTCGGTTTCCGTAAGCGCCGCCTGCAAAGAACCTGAATTCCAAACGAAAAACAAAATTGTTATCACCAGCGGCGACCGTAGCGATATGATCCTTGCAGCACTGGACAGCCATTCGACAGCCGTAGTCCTGACGAATAATATCTTGCCGCAATCTAATATTATTGCCAAGGCCGAAAAGATGTGCGTTCCCCTGCTTTTAGTTTCTCTGGATTCCTATCAGACGGCCAAACAAATAGACGCGCTGGAAGCACTGCCCACAAAAGATGATAAAGAAAAAATTACTCTAATTGAAAAGATGATCCGCGACCATGTGGATATTAATATACTTCAGTTGGAGAAATAATTCACCACTCGTATGGGGTAACTTTACTCGAAGATGAAGGATTTAAGAGCAGTTCAAAATCAACTCAGGCACATTTCTTTACAATCAATAATAATCTACGCCGACGTGACGGACGAAACAATTAGCGATTAGATAAAAGGACTCTGGAACTGAGCACAATTGTCAAATGTAAATCTTATCTTTGATAGGGGCTACCCACTTGGTTCAAACAGAAATGGTTACTCAAATTGGATAGACATGTTGCTGTATAGATTATCCGGAGAAAGAGGCGGTGTACTTCAAATTATACTTCCTTGTAATCCTCAAATAGTCAAACTTGACTAAGATGCAAGACCTCAATCCGTTATCAATGAAGCAGTTGTTTTTTCCTCTTTTAAAAATAATGAATAGTGCTAATATGATATTCAAGTCATCGGAAAAAGTGAACTTCGTATATTAATTATTGAGAGGGAAGATGATGAAAGTAAAGAATGTTCAGAGTATTATTTGTTTAGTAATTTTTTTCTTATTTGCTGATCAGGCATGGGCGACAGACTGGATATACTATGATACAGCTGATTTTGGGGATAGTTATTATGATAAAAATAGCATTAAAAAAATAAAGGAAAGCATTATTTCTGTATGGACTAAAAATATATTAAGCGAAGAAGCAAAAACAAAGTATTTTTCAATTCTCAAAGAAATACATAAAGCACCCGACAATCCTTCCATGTTGTGTTATTATACAAAGTTGCTAGAAATTGACTGCGTAAATGAAAAAATCAAAGATACTTCTGTGACTATTTATGATGAAAAAGGTGAGGTTATTTATTCGTCACCGAAAGGTGAGTCTGGTAAATGGAATGATATCCTTCCCATTTCAGTTGGTGACAGATTAAAAAATATAGTTTGTAAGGAACCTACTACTCCGGGGGAGGCCGTTGTTGCTCCCAAGGTTGAGAAACCTGTAACTCCTAAGGAGGCTGTTGTTGCCCCCAGTCTTAACTATTATGAAGGAATAAAGGGAATTGTTTTGAAGAACGGAAAAGTTATTGAGGGGCAAATAATAAGTATTGATGATAATGATGTGTTAAAGATTCGGACAAAAGATGGAAAAATTTTATCATATTCTTTTATGAAGGAAGTTAAAGAATACATAACAGAATGAAAAATATGAACAGGTATAAGGCATCAACGAAAGCAGGGTCAGCAATGACCTTGCTTTTTTTTGCACATTTTCATCAATAATCATGAGACTGTAAATTAATCTGTGTAAATGGGAATTTCATATTGTTGTCAAATCGAATCTGCTTTGATACATAACAGCCAGCTGTGAAATTGTCAAAGCCCAGTTTGCTAGTGGCATCGTCCATTTTTTCATTACATCCTGGATTGCCAAATATAATATTTTTGTCAGAGCGTCATCATTGGGGAAAAGTGCCCGGTTTTTTGTTACCTTACGCAACTGCCGATGCAAACCTTCCAAGGCATTCGTCGTATAAATAAGTTTTCGGACATGCTCCGGATATTTAAAAAAAGTTGACACATGGTTCCAGTGATTTTTCCACGGATTAACCGCCAGAGGATATTTCTGGCCCCATTTAGCAATTAGTTTATCCAGCTCAAAAGAAGCCTTGTCTTCACCGGGCGCTTTATAGACAGTTTTCAGATCGGCAATAAATTCTTTCTGATATTTTGACCCCACATATTTGAGCGAATTACGGATCATATGCACGATGCAGAGTTGAATTTCTGCCTGGGGGAAAGCGCTGTTAATGGCTTCCGGAAATCCTTTCAGGCCATCAACACAGGCAATAAAAATATCTTCAACTCCCCGGTTCTTTAATTCATTCATAATGCCTAGCCAATAATGGGCACCTTCATTTTCCCAACCCAGAGGCCTAATACATCTTTACTCCCCTTTAAATCAACGCCCAGGCAGGTATAAGCCGCTTTATTGACAACTTTCCCTTCATTGCGAACATGATAGTGAATGGCGTCAAAGAAAACGATCGCATAAACTGGTGATAATGGACGTGCCTGCCATTCCGCCGCTAGTGACATGACTTTATCTGTTATATTTGAAATCGTGGTTGGTGATACTTCTACGCCATAATAATCTTTGATGTGTTCCTGAATGTCGCGGACGGTCATGCCTTTGGCGTACATCAAACCATTCTTCCCGGAAATATCTTCCAGAGTTTTACACTTGCTCAACTCTTCTTGAACATCAAATGATAACTTCATGTAAAATCCTCCTGAATATTTAGTTTCAATTCTTATCCTAAATTAAAACCATTTACACAGTTAGATTTACACTCCCTTTTTTTTGCACATTTTCATCAATAATCATTACCAGTATGAGCTGTTGTAAAGTGAAGACTTGTAGGTAAAGTCAACAATTCTGCTGGTTCAGGAATAGGATTTTTATTTATTTCTTCTTTGTAATCCTCAAATTGTCAACATCGACAAATATACGACATTTTAATCGGAAACATCAAAAAATGGCTGAATTCTAACTTAATATATGATATAATATAAACATTTTGGTGGAAGTCAAAGCATTTGGGCAGGTCAATTGTGGTAAATATTACATTAATATACAAAAATGATTTTCTTATATTTAAACCATGAATAAGTAGTGTTTGAAGGGAAGAGTGAAATCTGAGCATTCTAAAAGGAATGAAGGGATGGAAGAAAGAAGAAGAGCGCCAAGAATAAAAGAGGAGAATGAGGCTACCATAAAAGTCGTCTCGGGAGGAAAAAATCTTCCAGAAGAAAAAATCAACGATAACCAAACTAAGGATATCTCCGTGTGCGGTGCCAAAATTCATACCAATATTCTTTTGCCCGTAAATACCCTCCTTGAATTAGATTTCACATCAAAGGGTGTGCACCAACAGATAAAAATCCTCGGAAAAGTAATATGGCGTAAAGTCATCAAGGAGAATGAGTCTTATGAGTTTGGTGTGGAATTCTACCCCAGCAAGGAAATCGAGACACTTGATGATTACATCTCATGGCAACTAAAATCTAATAAATCTGAGTTTGTCAAAAATAAACTACTCCCAATTGATTCTGGTTATATAAATATCGTAGAAACTAAAAAAGTACCCCCACTTGATTCTGGTAATAAAAATATCGCAGAAACTAAAAAAGTACCTCCAATTAAAAATAATCAATGGATAAAAATAGCAATAATTTCGTTAGGTACAATTATTTTGATAGTAGTTCTACTAAAGATATTCGGCTCCATTTCCCTAGATTTTATTTACCCACACACAAATAAAAAAGTTACAAATGATTTTGCCCATGATTCTATAACTACAGAATCAGCGACTTTACCTGCACCACCTATTACAGCTCCAGTACCTGCTTCAGCCCCAATACCTACTTCAGCTCCAAAAACAACGCAAATAACAAAAGTTATCGGTAATAGCGACAGTAAAATATATCATCTCCCAGGCATGAAATATTACAACGCCGTAAAGGCTTATCACCGTGTAGAATTTGATTCTGAAGCTGATGCTATCAAGGCGGGGTATAATAAGGCACCACGATGAAATAATTCTCAAAGAAGAGAATAAGTATTATTTATTAACTTGTTCTAGAAATATTCTATACCTTGAAAGAAGCGAAAACGTTAATTGAAAAATGGCGCATGGAATACAACACGTTCAGGCCGAAAAATGGAAATTATCTGGATGGTAGAAGGCTCGCCGCTGAGTGTTAAGCAGACGCTTACGGAAATGGCCATCAACCGTAGCACATTTTACACCTGGTATAACCGATATTGTGAGCATGGTTATATGGCCTAGTCAACGCATACCATCCTCCCAGGAAATTTTGGAATTAGATTCCGCCATGGGAGAAGCAGCGGGTTATGGAAACGACTCTGAAGCATCCTGAGAAGTCTTCCCGCGAGCTTGCTTGTTATATTACGGATAAACAGGAGTATTACATTTCGGAATCAACGGTATATCGTATTTTAAAAGCCCATGATCTGGTAACCAGCCCGCTTTATACCGTAATCAGCGCTCATGAGAAGTTTCCTCAACCGACAAAGGCAGTTAATGAGCTATGGCAGACGGATTTCACTTTTTTTAAAGTGATGCACTGGGGGTGGTACTACTTATCCACTATTCTGGATGACTACAGCCGCTTTATCCTAGCCTGGTGGCTGTGTGAGGGTATATCGGCAGACGATGTAAAGCTAACCCTTAACGATGCTATTTTATTTACAGGCATAAGGAACGTAAAGGTTATCAGTCGACCCCGGCTTTTATCCGATAACGGTCCATGCTATGTTTCAAAAGCTTTGAATAACTATCTTGAGGAAGAAGGAATCGGCCATACAAGAGGCAACCCGTATCATCCAATGACCCAGGGGAAGATTGAGAGATACCATCGTTCAATGAAAAATATCATTCTGCTGGAGCATTATTACAGCCCATCGGAGCTTGAAGACCAGATCAGTGTATTTGTGGATTATTACAATAATTATCGGTACCATGAGGCTTTGGAAAATGTGACGCCTGCGGATGTTTATTATGGACGCAATCACGAAGTTCTTGAACGGCGCAAACAGATTAAACAAAAAACCATGCTGTTACGAAGGAAGCAAAAACGTTTTTTGAAAATTGCTGAAGTTGCAGGAAAGGTATATATGACTACTGAAACCATCTCTTAGCTTTAGACACAATTTGTCCAAAACCATTTGAAGACATACAGTAAGTCATAAGGAAAGTTTCAGTGTATTAGAGAAAATTGCTGTCAAGATTACTGAGTATGTCGGTTCCATGGGGTTTTTCTTAGTTATATTTGTTTGGACTTTACTATGGTTAGGCTGGAACACACTTGCGCCAAATAAATTAAGCTTTGATCCATTTCCCGCTTTTGCTTTATGGCTTTTTATTTCGAACGTGATTCAAATATTATTGATGCCGTTGATAATGGTTGGCCAAAATCTTCAAGGCCGTCATGCTTAACAAAGAGCGGAATCAGATTTTGAGGTTAATGTTAGAGCAGAAAAAGAGATTAAGGTAATCCTTCTGCATTTAGAGCATCAGAATGAACTGATATTAAAAGTCCTTCATAATATAGAAAAAGCCAATATTAAAAAGTAGATTAACTTAAAATAAAAAGTCCAATAGAATTAGTGCTCATAGTGGATGAGTTATTGTATATAAAATAAAGTGCGTGTGATCAGATGGGTAGAAGAAGAACAAGCAGACGAGATATCAGGATTCCTCATACTCAACCTGTTAAAAAGGGCAAGAATATAAAAGGAATTAATTGGGTTACTTTGATAATTGGTGTAATCATCGCGTTTGGAGTTGCTTATTATTATTTTGTAAGAGCTGAAAGGCGCACCCAACATTCCATAAATTATTTCCAAACTCATGGTAAATACCCAGAACAGCGATAATTGGCCTCAATACCAGAATGATTCTAATCCAATAAAAACCTAAAACAGATAGTCCCGGAAACAGTTCAATAAGCATAATATGCAGGAGTCTGCGTTTTTTTAATTTCCATTTTTGATGTAACATTTCAACCGATAATCTTTCAACCAGCTTGTTATGGATTACCTTGACACACTAGTTTGCTTGTCTTATGCTTCCTCAACAAAAAAACATTATCATAATAAGGAGGCTTTATGAAATGGTATCATTATGTTGCTTGCTTCTGTGCTGGTCTATTTTTAACCAACACTGTTCCTCATTTCGTCCACGGGATATCGGGTGACTTTTTTCCCTCTCCATTTGCACATCCACCGGGCAAAGGATTATCGTCTCCAACGATAAATGTTTTGTGGGCGCTGGCTAATTTCGTTATTGGATACATCCTCTTGAGGGTAGGCAAGTTATCCCAAACAAATAAATGGAGCCTCCTTGCATTTTTTGCTGGTGTCGTTTGCCTCAGTATAATGCTAAGCATTGTATTCGTTGGCAAGATGCATTAAAAACACAGACTCCTACGTTTTTCTATTTCAGCATAAACATCAACGCCCCAAACGGTTCCAGAAGTCATTTGTTTATTGCCCCCCTCCTTATTATAGGTAACATAAGTTTTCCCTCTATGTAATACATTAAGAATGTTTTAGATGGTGCTGTGAAGATATAAGCAGAAGAAGCAACCAACCACATCTTCACATTAAATGTACAAACATTTTTGCATTGCCTGCTGATCTTTTGCCTAAAGGATATTATTAATTTATTATTGCCACCACATTAAGACCGTTGAAGTATATTCTTGTATATCCATAATAGCAGACATAGTAAACTTTCCCATTATGAGATGGATAATATTCGTAAGATTGGGCATCAGATTTGCCCAACAATGATTCGACATCTTTAATCTTCATTCATATGGTAATTATTCTTTTAGCATCAAGAGACTTTTTAATTATTCCATCTATGATTTTCATTCTTTCTTCTTCTATTGTGTAAATTTCTCTTATAGCTGCATTTCTTTCTTTCCTTAAATCCTCTGCCTTGAAGAGAAGGGCCAGTTCAAGTTTTCTCTGCAAGGGAGCCAGTGATTGTTCCAATTTTTCTTTTCTCTGTTGTTGTTCCTTAAATTGATTTTGCAAAGATGAGTCATTTTTAATCCGTGATATCAATTTCTCAACATAATCCGTGTTTACATCGGTTGTGACAGTTATTGTAGAAATATTCTATACTTTGAAAGAAGCGAAAACGTTAATTGAAAAATGGCGCATGGAATACAACACATTCAGGCCACATAGTTCCTTGAATTATCGTTCTCCAGCGCCAGAGGCGTACCTGAATTGAGAAATAAAAAATGGCAGAATTCTAACTTAACATGTGGTACAAGTATTTGGGGCAGGTCAAAAGCTGTTGTGCATATTGCCCGAAAACTTTTGAACCGTATCCGATTTGTTCTTAAAAATCGGCAAAAATATGTTCCGGCGGTTGTTTAATTATTAACAAACAGGGGGTGTTTGGGGCAATTTGATAATCATGAATCCGTGGACAACGCTTCCTTAATTCTGCAGCTTGCCATTTAGTCTGCTATTGTCAGACTGCGTGTCCACACTTTAAAACCTGACCAAGGTAATGCAGCGACTTTTTAACGGCCTGTCTGCTGATAGAAGATTGATTTTAAAGATTGCTATGCACCTATTTTATAAAAGAATATTGGTCATGTGCCTTATTAAAAAAAGGGACTTGCTTTTTTACATAGAAGAATTGAGGATTACTATTTGAAAAGTATAACGTCAAAGTTCATCAGTACTCGTCAGAGTATCCGGTGCAACGCCTTGTTAGGCATACATTGTCATGCATGCTGTAATATCGATTGAATTTTCTGAAATACAGATTGATAAATCTCTGACTTTCCCAAACTAATTAACATTTTTTGATTGATGCACCCAATCTTCCTTTTTTCTGACCATTGGCTTTCAAGCCAATGGTCAGTTTGAACCAAATTATTCAACAGCCTCTAAAAGCTGAACCTTTGAGATGGCTGACACTGGAAACTTGCGCTACCTAGAACGGAGAAGGGCGTCGAACATTGGGCGGACGGTCTGCTCGCCAAGAGAGGTCAGCTCGTTGGCACAGAATCCGAGAGGATTGGCCTTGCGAAACTCCTTGATGGTATAACTGGACAAGATTCTTTCAATATTGAGCAATATAGTCTCTTTCCCGTCACTTAACCGCTTTTTCTGCAAATATTGCATCTTCAGGCAATACTTTAAAAAACGTTCCACCTTGCCGGAAAGGTATCGGTGGTCGAGTAGATCGGGGTCGAAATCGGGCAAGATCCGGTCGTGGGACAGCCTGTTAATTTCCACGAGAATCACTTCCAAATTCTGCAAAAAGAGCTTTTTCCGAAAGATAACCGTCCGGGCGGTATCCCGCTTCATCTCTGCCAGGCGCTTCAGGTAGTAGGCGGCCACCTGACTGAAGGTAATTATGTGGAGTTGCTGTAGGAGTTCATAGAGCGTCCGGTTGAATTCGTCCTTGGGTTTGCGAAAAAATACCGGCGGGCCGATGCGGATGAAAACGTCTTTCGCCCCCTTAACAAGACGGTCCACCTTGACATTGATGGGCAGGATGTACACCTTCTGACCGGTACTCTGGAATGTTTTTTCGAGGACATGATACACGGAGCTGTGGATTTTCTTCAGGCCTCCATACCCACACGTTGTTCCCTCGGGAAAGATCAGGGTTGATATTCCCTGTATGCTGCTGTCCCTAAATCTGCTCAACTGATCGGAGATTTCCTGCCGCAGTTCCTCTTTCTTCTTGCTGAAAATCTCAACAAACGGGCGGTCGACGGCCACTACCTTCAGTTTACGAAAAATAGCCAGGGGAAGGCCCGACTTGTCAATCATTAGTAGGACGTTTTTCAGAAATTTGTTCTTTTTCCCATAGTTCGTTGAGAGATAGCGACCGCTAAGGAAATCGTTTTTGACCATGACCATAAAATCCGGTCTGGGCTTCAGGGCATAGTAAATTTGCGACAAGGACGGAACTTCGAAATAACTGTCGTGGGTCACGGCAAATATGACCGGAGTGGGTATCTGAGAAAGATTCTCCCGCCCAACTAGATGGGCCCTGTGGCGCATGAGTTTTGAGGCTAAGAAAAATCCGAACAAAATGAATTCGTAAAATACTCCGCGATGTCCAGCCTTCATCCTTGCGTAAATCCCTTCCTTTGAAATATGGATCCTAGGCAAATTGACCTCTTTACACCGCATTTTCCCGGACTTTGTTTGATTTTGAAAAGAATTTCCTTTTTGTGCGGTGAAGTATAGGAAACACTGACTTATATGTCAATTAAATATTGGCAACAGAATACAAAGAGTAGTTGTTTATCGTAGCGAGTGAATGGTGTTTATTACGACTTTAAATGTTGTATGAAGTTGGAAAATAAGAAAAACAACATTACGGGAAAAAATCGATTGTTTGTTTCA